>JAQTPO010000019.1 GCA_028712845.1 Dehalococcoidales bacterium
GCGGGATACGGGATTCGAACCCGTGACAACCTGCTTGGAAAGCAGGCGTTCTACCCCTGAACTAATCCCGCAAAAGTATCTAAATTTTACCTAAAGTAAGGAACTTTGTCAAAATTTAATTTGTATTATCATGAAATCTCCACTTTCCGTCAATTTGCCCTCGTCTCCTCAGTCAAGCTATAATTCAATTAGTACATCAGTCTGCTCAATCAAGCAGTTTTCAAGAGTACTTCAGATTCCCGCCTGCGCGGGAACAAACTTCAGGGAGGCGTTATGTCATCTAAAAACGGCGGATTCGACCGGTTCAAAGGCTCCAGTGATTATGTTACTTCGGAAGAACTGCGGAAAGCGGTGAATGTGTCCATCGCGTTAGGCAGGCCTTTACTAATCAGAGGCGAACCGGGCACTGGCAAGACAATGCTTGCCCACAGCATCGCTAAGGGACTGGGAAAGAAACTACTTGTTTGGAATATCAAATCCACCACCAAAGCCCAGGAAGGCATGTATGTTTATGACACAGTGCAACGTCTCAACGACAGCCGGTTTGGCGATAAAGATGTTTCTGACATCAAACAATATATCAAACTGGGCAAACTGGGTCAGGCTTTCGCCTCGCCGGAGCAGGTGGTGTTACTCATCGATGAGGTCGATAAAGCCGATATCGAGTTCCCCAATGACCTGCTTAATGAGCTCGATGAAATGAGTTTCTACATCCCTGAAACCAATGAAACCATCACGGCGCGCAACCGTCCCATCACCATTATCACCAGCAACGCTGAAAAAGAACTGCCGGATGCTTTCCTGCGGCGTTGCATTTTCCACTTTATCGAATTCCCTACACCGCAATTGATGGAGCAGATTGTGGCGGTTCATTTCCCCGACCTGAAAAACAACCTGCTTAAAGAAGCGATGAAGAGCTTTTACGCCCTGAGGGAAATCGATGAATTCCGCAAAAAACCATCTACGAGTGAACTCGTTGACTGGATTCGGGTGCTGATTGCCAGTGAAACACCCATCGATATTATTTCTAAAGAAGTGCCCTTCACCGGCGCTCTGCTGAAGAAGGAAGTGGATTACGACCATTTTATCAATACCTATATGGTACGGAGAGGGGATAGCTACGTTCTACGCCGGTCATTATAGCCATGTTTGTATTCAAAAACCATTGCGAGGTTACCCTTCGTTCCCTCAGGATAAACTCCGTACCCGAAGCAATCTCGATTGTGCATAACTCCGTTGTACTTAATAAAAAATGAGAGTGCTGAACGATAAGGACTAACTGAACGGCTTCGTTATGTTTATCGACTTTTTTTATACCCTGCGTAAGAAAAACGTCCCGGTGTCATTCACCGAGTGGATGACGCTGATGGAAGCGCTCGCCGATGGTCACATCAATGACCTCGACGAATTCTATTTTATGGCAAGAGCCATTCTGGTAAAAAGCGAAGCTCATTTCGACCATTATGACGTGGCTTTTCAGGAGTATTTCAAAGGCACCGAAACGGTCGAAGAAATCACCAAACAAATATTGGAATGGCTCAAAAATCCTCACACCCGCCGTGCTCTAACCGAAGAACAACTTGCCACTCTCAAAAAATTAGGTCTCGATGAGCTTATCAAACAGCTCGAGGAGCGGCTTAAAGAGCAGAAAGAAGCCCACGATGGTGGCAGTTACTGGATTGGTCGTGGTGGTATTTCGCCCTTCGGGCACTCCGGGGACAATCCCGCCGGCATTAGAATCGGGGGTCCCGGTGGCAGGGGTCACGCAATCAAAATTGCCGAGGAACGCCGGTTCCGTAACTACCGAAACGACCTGACGCTCGATGTCCGCCAAATCAAGCTGGCATTGAAAGGGCTGAGGCGTCTGAACCGTATTGGACCACAGGATGAATTGGACATCGATGAAACGATTGACCGCACGGCGAAAAATGTCGGTGATATTGAGTTGGTCTGGAGACGGAGGCGCAAGAACGCCGTCAAGCTCCTGCTGCTGATGGACACTGGCGGGTCGATGGATCCATTTGTGCGTACCTGCAGTCAACTGTTTACCGCGGCACATTCCAGCACCCATTTCAAAGACTTCAAGTACTACTATTTCCACAACTGTATCTATGACGAGGTCTATAAAGATATGGAACGGATGGAAAAAGTCAGCACCGACTATCTTCTGCAAACGCTGGAGCCTGACTATAAGACCGTGATTGTCGGGGATGCCAATATGGCACTGGAAGAATTGCTGGAAAAAGATGGCGCAATTTATTATTATCAGCGTAATGAAACACCCGGTATCGAATGGCTGAAGCGGATTTCCAAACATTTTACCCACACTGTCTGGCTCAATCCTGATTACGTGCTTTCATGGACACCGCCAACGGTCTCTCTCATCAGCAAGGTTTTCCCGATGTACCGCCTGACCATCGACGGGCTGGATAAAGCCGTGAAGAAACTGGTAGTCAAAAGATGATATAGTGTCAGCATAATTATAGTATCTCAACCCGTAAATTACGGCAGAGGAGTCAGTGTAATGGGCAGTAACATCGGGGACAGATTTCAACAGGAAACCAAATACACCCGCGATAACGTCGCCTTCCTGCGCACACCTGCTGACATAGTAAACCGACCGCCTATTAGTAAAAAGTACGCTGACAAACCGCGTATCACGTTACCGCCGCCGCAAGCGGGAGAGCTTCTCTCCCTCGACCAGGCTTTACGAAAGCGCAAGAGCACCCGCCAGTACGCGAACAAACCTATCACCCTCGACCAATTATCTTACCTGATTTGGGCGACGACCGGCATACAACGCACCGAAGGTGAATTCCGCTTCCGCACCGCGCCGTCAGCAGGCAGGACATACCCCATCGAAACCTATCTGGTCGTGAATAACATCTCCGGCATTCCGCAGGGACTTTACCATTATGCCATCGTGGCACACGCGCTGGAAACCATGAAAGAGGGCGATTTCAGTAATGAAGTGAAACGCGCCGCAATGGCGCAGAAAATCTGCGCTGAGTCACCAGTGGTTTTTCTCTGGACGGCCATTTTCCAGAGAGTGAAATACAGATACCACGAGCACTCTTACCGCTATGTTTACCTCGATGCCGGACACATCGCCCAGAATCTGGCGCTCACCGCCACGGCAATGGGATTAGCTACCTGTCAGATTGGCGCCTTTTTTGACAATGAGGTCAATACCTTCATCGGGGTGGATGGCATCGAAGAAAGTATTGTCTATATGTCGGTTACCGGTTGGCAAGCATAAAAAGCAAATTCACGCCATTTAGTTTAATAACAAACCAAGGCTGTTTAAAAATGTCACCTATTTTAATAGAGGAAGAGGTTTTGGTACGACAGTCGTCCCGCCTGTCGGCAAAGGGCAAGCGAGGACGCTTGCCCTACCCTACCCGTGTCATTGCGAGTCCTCCCGATGAAGGACGTGGCAATCTCTGGGAGGAGAACCCCCATGCCACCCTGAGATTGCTTCGCTACTCTCGCAATGACGATGGAAACAGGATTCACCGTCAAGACTCGTCATGAACTTGTTGAATAGGTCAGAAAGACAGAAAACATTTTAAAACAGCCCAAGGTAATATGGAGACCTCAAAGATATGAAAGACACAGATTTCGTCACCATTGAAGTAGTCTATGGGGAACTAACAGCCGGCATTCTCAAAGCACACCTTGAAAGTGAGGGGATTCCGGTATTTCTACAATATGAAACACTGGGTAGAATGACCCCCTTTACGGTTGATGGTTTGGGGGAAATCAAGATAAAGGTGCCGGCACAATTTGCTGAGGTAGCAAAACAGATCATTCAGCAGACGCCTGATAACTCGGAATCCAGCTAGATTTCTCTTTAACTATTGTCTACATCAGACCAGTAATATCTGTTATGATATGTTTTACACGGTTTCCGGCATTTTACAGCGGTCAAATCACGTTCGGGAGGAGAGAGTGATAAAGGAACTTAAGGCAGAACAGGTAAGATTGAAATGTGACCCGATGATGTTTAAGTGCGCCTCTACGACTGATTTAGACCCGTATGAAGGTATTATAGGTCAGGATAGAGCCTTAAGCGCTCTCAAGTTCGGACTTAATATTCAACGGGCGGGATTTAATATCTTCGTGTCCGGACTTGCCGGCACAGGCAAGACAACAGTCATCAAATCATTTCTGGATGCACTGGCTGCTAAAAAAGAAACCCCACCGGATTGGTGTTACGTCTATAATTTCAAGGATGCCGACCGCCCGAATGCTCTAAAAATACCAGCCGGAACAGGACAGAGCCTGCAAAAAGACATGAAACACACCATCGATAACGTAAAACGTACACTTGTGCAGACCTTTGCCAGCAAGGAATACGGTAACCACCGTTCGGAACTGGTTGACGCCCTCAATAAAAAACGGGAGACAGTTTTCAACACCCTCAGCCTGAAAGCAAAAGAAAAAGGGCTTCTCTTGAAGGCTTCACAGGTGGGACTGATGCTTATCCCTGCCTCCAGTGACCAGCCAATGAGCGAAGAGGCATTCCAGAAACTCAATCCGGCAGATAAAGATGTTTTAATAAAGAACCGCGAAGAATTGATGAAAGAGCTTAAAGACCACATCGCAGAGCTTCAGGTTGAAGAGAACAATGTGGAGAAGCAGCTTGAAGAAAACGACCATCAGGTGGTCGGATTTACCATTGGCCACATTTTTGACGAAATGAAAAATAAGTATCGCAAGCTGACGCCCGTAGTCGATTACCTTGGCGAGGTTGAGCAAAATATCATTGAGAATTTTGAACAGTTCAAGGTAGAGCCAAAGAACCATAGTTCTGCCGACCCGTGGACGGCGATGCAGGAGATGAGCAAGAAACAATCTCTTACCAAATATGAGGTCAACGTTCTGGTGGACAATTCCGGGCTAAAGGGAGCACCGGTAATTCTGGAGCTTAACCCCACTTTCAATAATTTACTGGGGCGCATTGAAAAGGATGCCCAGTTCGGGGCACTTTTCACCGATTATACAATGATTAAGAGCGGCTCTCTGCACCGCGCCAATGGCGGTTTTTTAGTAATGAGGATTGAAGACCTGCTTTCCGGCTTTCAAACATGGGAAGGTTTGAAAAGAACATTGCGCGATGGCAATCTGGTGATTGAAGACATAGGCGAAAGGCTCGGTTATATCGCCACTAAAAGTCTGAGGCCGGAACCGGTCCCTCTGGACATCAAAGTCGTTATCATCGGAGAGCCGATGTACTACTATCTGCTTCTTCACTATGACCGTGAATTCAGCGAACTTTTCAAGGTTAAAGCTGATTTTGACAGTCAGATGGATAGAACAGAGAAGAATCTTAAGGACTACGCCGCTGTTATCTGCCGCATCTGCGGAGAAGAAAAACTGAAACATCTAAAGAGTGACGCCTTAGCAAAAATCATCGAGTATAGTTCACGACTGGCTGAAAATCAAGAAAAGCTTTCCACTCTCTTTGCGGATATTGCCGATATTATCCGCGAGGCTAATTTCTGGGCAGATGAAAACAAAGCGCGGCTCATTGAAGCCAAACATATCCAGAAAGCCATCGAACAGAAAGTTTATCGCTCTAACCTTATCCAGCAGCACATCAACGAAATGATTAACAAGAATACCATCATGATAGATACTAATGGCGAAGCTATCGGGCAGGTAAACGGCTTAGCCGTGATAGACCTGGGTGATTTCGCCTTCGGCAGACCGAGCCGCATCACTGCCAGCCTGGGATTGGGTAGAGAAGGAGTGATGGACATTGAAAGGGAAGCCCGGCTGGGAGGCAGATTGCATACCAAGGGCGTGATGATTCTCAATGGCTACATCACCGAAAAATACGCTCGCGATATCCCTCTCTCTTTATCTGCTCGCCTGGCTTTTGAGCAGAGTTATGATGAAGTGGATGGCGATAGCGCCTCCAGCACCGAGCTGTATGCGCTTCTGTCCCGTCTGGCAGAGGCACCGACTAAGCAAGGATTTGCCGTCACCGGCTCAGTCAATCAGAAAGGTGAGGTACAGGCAATCGGCGGTGTGAACGAGAAAATTGAAGGCTTCTTCGAGGTATGCCGTGCAAACGGTCTGACAGGCGAACAGGGAGTAATTATCCCTGCCAGCAACATCAAACACTTGATGCTAAAAGAAGATGTCGTTGCGGCAATCGGGAAAGGTAAATTCCACATCTATCCGGTGAGCACTATTGATGAAGGGATTGAAATCCTGACCGGCATTAAAGCCGGAAAACGATTAAAGAGCGGCGCTTTCCAGGCTGATTCTATCAATGACCGTGTGCAAAAACGGCTCTTACTGATGGCAGAGAAATTGAGAGACTTCGGCAAGCCTGATGAAAAATCAGAAAGGAAAAATAAAAACCACAATGATTCTGAGGCTGAGGAATCCAAACCGAAGAAATATGATGCCATGCTATAACACACAACCATAAAGATTGTATATAATTAGATTGTTATTCACCGGGTTAGAAACGTATTGCCGTCTCCTCCCACAAACGTCCTATGACCAAATGACTATTGTCTCTGGCTATCAGTCCAGATAAGATATGTTTGTATAATTTTATTCACATAATCTGGATGGATAGTCACAATGGTTTCCGCAACACGCACACAAACCGAATGGCACAAGCAAACACCTCAACCCGAGGCTTTGGCATTGATTCCAGAGATTATGGCACGTAAATTCAAGGTCATACCTCTGGAAATCAACGATAATATTCTGCGCGTTGCTATGGCAAATCCCTCCGACATTTTTGCTATGGAAGCTCTGGCAACCAGGACACAGAAACGAATCGAACCTTTCCCTGCCAGTGAAAAGGAAGTCCTAGAAGCTATCGACCTCAATTACAAAGCCTATGAAGACATTGAAAAACAAATTTCTGATATCGCTCAATCATCACGCACCGATAACGTCAGCGCCGTCAAGGTTACTGAAGAATCTAATATTGTCGATAACATCGCCAATACCCCGGTTGTCCAGGGATTAACGCTCATTATCGATGAAGCAGTGAAAGCTCGTGCATCCGATATTCACCTCCAGCCGCAGGAACATAACTTGAGAGTGCGCTACCGCATCGATGGCACGCTCTATGATATGTTCTCTTTGCCGTTAGAGACAATTAATCCGCTTTGCTCGCGCATCAAAATAATGGCGAGTATGAACATTGCCGACCATCACCGTCCGCAGGACGGACATTTTTCCATCAACGCCAAAGGACGTCTGCTGGATGTACGCGTGGGCACGGTGCCCACTGTTTATGGTGAAATGGTCGCTTTACGTTTGCTGGACAAATCACGTGTCAATCTATCGCTTACCGAGCTTGGATTTCTTCCCGAAAGCCTGAGTAAGTATGAGGAAATGTTGAAATCACCTTATGGAATGATTCTGGTAAGCGGTCCCACCGGTGCCGGCAAAACCACCACGCTCTATGCTTCCATTAACCAGCTCGACCACAAGGCACAAAACATCATAACCATTGAAGACCCTGTAGAATACCGCTTCAAAAACATTAATCAGATTCAGGTAAATACCCGAGCTGAAGTAACCTTTGCCGCCGGGTTGAGGTCAATACTCCGCCTTGACCCCGATGTCATTCTGGTAGGAGAAATCCGCGATGCCGAGACGGCTAATATTGCCGTTCAAGCGGCATTGACGGGTCATCTTGTCTTGTCCTCAATTCACGCTAACGACACAGCCGGCGCCGTTCTTCGCCTTATGGACCTCGGGGTAGAACCTTTTCTGGCATCATCAGCGTTAATCGGCGTCATTGCACAAAGAATGGTGCGCCGCATCTGTCCTGATTGCGCCCGGCCGGTGAGTGTCCCGATTATGGAAAATATGGCTTATGAGAAAGAGATAGGCGAATCCAAGCAGGAGTTTCTATATGGGAAAGGATGCCGCTTCTGCGTGAATACAGGCTACCACGGAAGAAGCGGTATCTTTGAAATCATGCGAATCAGCGACAAAATGAGAGTGATGATGCTCAATAGAAACGAGTTATCACAACTTAGAGACCAGGCGCTTAAAGAAGGTATGGTATCCCTGCTGAAAGACGGAATGTACAAGGTCAAGGCAGGCACGACCACTCCTTATGAAGTACTGCGCAATACCTATGCCACTGAATAACAATTACTGGCAAGGATAAGAAAATAGTTTACAAATACGTAGCCTACAAAGAGAATGGGAGACTGGTTAAAGGCAAATTGAACGCCGCTACAGAAGAGGCAGCGGTCAATTTGCTGGATTACGCCGGTTACCGGGTGGTCAACCTGAAGGGTTTTGCGCCATTCCTGAGTTCGAGCAGATTCTCCCTGCGCAGTTCCAAAACTAAACCGGCGGAAATAATACTGCTCTACCGTCAACTGGCGCTACTGCTCGAATCGGGCTTGGACATTGTTACGGCATTGGAACTGCTGCGTGTGCAAATATCGAACCGCGTTCTAAAAAAAGTCCTGAACGATATAATCACCGACCTCCGTAGCGGTAATTCGTTATCATCGGCAATGGAAAAACACCCAAAAGTCTTCTCACAATTGTCCCGCCAGTCAATACGTGTCGGCGAACGTGCCGGCGGTATCGAATCTATTCTCAGACAAATCGCCGACTACATGCAGAAAGAACAAGCCGCCGCTAAAGGCATCAAGGGAGCGTTAACCTATCCTATCATCGCCTCCATCGCCACTGTGATTGTGGTGATAGTATTGGTCGGGTTTGTTTTGCCGACTTTCAGTAAACTATATGAATCGATGGGAACACAACTGCCTGCATTAACACGAGCGCTCCTAAGTTTATCGGACTTCATCCGCCAGAACTTGCTCCAGATGGTGCTGGTAACCGCCATAATTGTAATAGGCAGTTCTATTTACATCCGCACACCAAAAGGCAAATATCAGATGGATAAGTTTATCTTGAAAATACCACTGCTCGGACGGATTACCCACCTCAAGGAACTAGGGCGGTGTTGCCGGAGCATATCGTTATTGTTCCGCGCCGGTCTGCCGCTCACGGAAATTTTGCCACTGGTAATCGATAGCACTAAAAATAAAGCTATTATCGAGGCTCTCCAGGAAGTCCATCAAGATATGCTTAAAGGTGAAGGATTGTCCCGCCCGATGGCAAAGAACAAGCTCTTCTTACCGATGATGGTACAAATGGTGAAGGTGGGGGAAGAGACCGGGAGTCTTGACGCTACCATACTGGCAGTGGCGGAGAGTTATGAGACTGAAGCTAAAGACAAATCGGATGCGGTCATCGCGCTTATCCAACCGACAATGACCGTTATTATCGGAGGTATTATCGGAGTTATCGCCCTGTCAATGGTTTCTGCGATGTACTCCATGTATGGGCAAGCATTCTAATGAAAACATTAGCAAGGACAAAAACGTTTCATAGCCAGACAGGCACTTCACTTCTTGAAATCCTTGTCGCCCTGGCGATTTTAGGCATTGTTGCCGTAGCTTTCCTTAGCGGGCTAGCAACTGCTGCAAAAGCCAGCGCTACCGCTGACACACAATCCTTAGCAGAATCCTTGGCGCGTAGCGAAATGGAATACGTTAAACTCTGCGCTTATCAAATTGACGCTACTCAATATCAGGTCGACCCGGCTTTGACCATACCGGCAGAATGGACAGTATTACCTGCCAGTGTCCAGACGGTACATGAAACAGACGATGGGCTTCAGCAGATTACGGTTACTATTCAACATCACGACAATACGGTCTTCGTACTGAAAGGCTATAAAACCGAATGAAAAAAAACTGTGAAATTGGATTCGCCACCATCGAGTTGATTGTCGGCATCGCCCTGATATCCTTGATTGCGCTGGGCAGCTCTATGGTTACTCAACAGACAATAGCTATCAACGACAGTACTCAGGCAAATATTACTGCCGTTGTTCAGGTGGGAAATGCCGGCTACTGGCTCACACGCGATGCGCAGATGGCTGAGGGAATCACTACTGATGAACTGACATCACCCGACTTCATCATTATCACATGGACAGAATGGGTTCTCGATACCGACTCAATCTACCATTCTGCCACATACTATTTTGAAGACCTGACGGACGGTATTGGCAAACTGATGCGCCATCATTGGACCAGCGCCGGTGCTAATGAAACTTCACTGGTTGGCGAGTACATCTATTACAACCCTTCTGACCCCGATAACACCAGCATGGCAACCTACACAAATCCGACTTTAACAGTGCGTCTTGTGGCTACCTGTGAGGATACCACCGAACAGCGCGAATACAAAATAATCCGCCGTCCCGATTTTAACTGGTAGGCATGCAATATGAAAACATTGAAAGGGTTTTTTAAGGATGAGACTGGACAGGCACTGTTAGTAGTCATGGTAATGTTTATACTGGGAGGGCTGACAATTACCCCCTGCCTCAATTATGTCGCCACCTGTCTGAAAAGCGGTAACAATATCGAAAATAATATCAAAGGAATTTACGCCGCCGAGGCAGGGGTGGAAAATGTTATTTGGTGTCTGGAACACAGTGCTACACCACCGACACAACTAACAGACGGATTCAACCAGATGAACGTCGCTTTGCAAAATGTGGGCGAAGGCGATTTTACTTTGTACTTCGGCACTTTAGTAGAGGTAGAAGGACACAGCAATTACCTGAGCGTCGCGGGAGACATTGTCTGGGATGCAGGCGCACAGGCTTATAAATACACCATCACAGTCACCAAGAACGCTTCCTGTACCATCCACATTATCAGCGTCGGTGCCAGATTACCGCCTGGCTATACATATCAAGCTGGTTCCGCCAATAGCTTCCCTGAAAACCTTTCCACAGCCGAACCTGTGACTGAACTCGATGGCGATGGCGCACAAATGGTCAACTGGGAATTCGGCGGTATCAAAGTCGACCCCGTAAAAACGCAAACATTCTATATCACCGGTGAAGGAGAGCTCGAAGGCGACTATACATGGGTAATCGCCAATCGTTCAGATGTAGGAGAAGTGGGGGAAATTGCCGGCACTCTTTACACAATCACTGCTACTGCCACAAATCCTGCTGATAGCAAGGTTACGGCAAAAATACTGGCTAATGTAATGTTGATTGATGGTTCAGCCCAGGTAGTTTCCTGGAAAATAACAAAATGATACCCGATGGAGCTTTAGATGAAACTCACTAAGACGGTCTGGATGTGTCTTGGTGCCGGAATGCTGGTTCTGGCGCTGGCTCTCCTGGGAGTAGCACGCTTTCAGCAAATTACCGAACAGGAGCGTTTAAAAGACGAACTGGCGGTAGTGCAGAACCGGCTCGTTGGATTGGAATTAGGGCAAGCCATAACCCAGAAGGAACAATTACAGGAACAACTAAACCAGGAAAATACCAAACTGCAGGATATCAAAAATATCGTAGCGAAACCTGTCACCAGCATCTCCGGCGATGAGAGGCTCTTTGCCCTCGCCAGAGACTGTAATGTCACAATAACCGATATCAGCGCCTCTGAAACTTATGACACAAAACTTAACGATATCCCCAGTGCAGCTTTTTCTATTACTGCTAATGTGAACGGCAGCATCAGTGACCTGGTGAACTTTATCACAAGATTAAAAACCGATTTTATTAATAGTATGGTCGAATCAGCAGATATCACCGTCCCGGATGAAACCGGCACAGATTTACCGTCAGTCACTATTGAACCAGTCGACACCATCATACCGGAGGAAACTGGCACAGGTTTACCGTCAGCTATTATTAAATTGATGATTTACACATACAAAGGCAGCTAAATATGGCAAAAAAATTAACGACAATATACATCGATGATACCAGTATCAGGTTACTGACAACCAAAGGCAATCTGGTAAAGAGTTGGGCGGGGATGTCCTTAAAACAAGGATTAATCGAAGGACTAATCGTCAACGATACGGCAAGAGTCGCCGCCAAACTTACGCAACTTATTAAAAAACATAAAATCCCCACCCGGAAGGTAGTCCTTGGCATCAGCGCCGTCAATTGTCTTACACGCCAGTTAACCATGCCGTCACTACCCAGAAATATGTTCGGTGAAGCAGTCTTACGTGAAGCAAGAAGGCTCCTGCCATTGCCTCTGGAACAGCTCTATCTTTCCTGGCAAATTGTTCCTTCATCAGGAGATAAGACACAGGTATTACTGATAGCAATACGCCGCACCAGTATTGAATCATTAATACAGGCGCTAAAGCTTGCAAAATTGAAGGTGCAGAACCTGACCATCAAACCTCTGGCACTGACGAGGTTGGTAAAAGATAAAAATGCCATCATCGTTGATGTTCAGTCGTCTGAATTTGATGTGGTGGTTATGGCAGACAGCATCCCTCAACCGATTCGCACGGTGTCATTCTCATCGCAAGAACTGTCATGGCAAGAAAAAAGTCAAACCATCATTGACGAAATAGATAGGACCATTAAATTCTACAATACAAATAATTCCGGTAAGCCTCTGGATCCAAATGCCATTATGTACGTTAGCGGGGAATTATCAGACCAACAAGAACTGCACTCCTTACTATCAGACAAGTTCGGATTTCGTGTTGAGCCATTGCAGGCGCCGATGAATCATCCCGCCGGTTTTCCGTCAGGTAATTACCTTGTAAACATCGGACTTGCAGGGAAACAACTAACTGCTATCTCTGAAGTCAGCCGATTAAATCTTCTACCCGAAGCATTCCGTCCCAACCAGATTAAATGGAGCCGAGCGCTGGCAATCCCCTGCACCGCCATATTTGCCAGTGTTGCTATCACCTTAGTTCTGCTTATCGCCGGCGCCTCTGACAATATCACCTCAGCGCGCAACCAGCTTGATGTCACCAGTAAAATCCTTCAGGAAAAACAATTGCAAAAGCAAGCTATAAAAAAGGAAATCAAGGTTATGGGGGATACTCTCAAGAGTATCAACGTATCTAATGATGCCTGTGTGAAATTCCTCGATACCCTCACCATACATGCAGATAATACAAACAGAGACCTGTTAGCCGTCGTAGATAATCTTCCCGGTAACGTCAGCATCATCGGTATCAGCCTGAATGACCAAACATTAATCGTGCAAGGGACGGCAACCAGTGAGGCAGACTCTCTAAATTATGCTAAAGCGCTGGAGAACACGGGACGTTTCACACAGACAGTTGTTTCTAATATTAATCTTGAAAACGGCACATCCGGATACATCTTAACGCTCTTAAAATAAGGAGTTCAGTGGACATTATTTCCTTGCTCCAAAGTGCACGCACTAAATCGGCATCCGACCTGCATCTCGTGGCAGGTAGTCCACCGGTCGTGCGCATTCACGGGTCACTAACCGGACTGGCAGAGTTTCCAACGCTTACGCCGGAAGATACCCAGCAGGCATTCGAGCAACTCACTCCTTCACCCGAAGGCAGAGAGCAATTCCGGCGGCAAGCCGAGTTGGATTTCAGTTTTAGCATCCCTGATTGCGGACGATTCCGCTGTAATGCCGCCAGACAGATGGGCACCACTACTATGGTCATTCGCATCCTGCCGGTAAAAATCCCTCCGCTTGATAGTCTGGGACTACCTCCGGTCTGCAAGGATTTGATTACAAAACCGAGGGGATTAATTGTTATCAGCGGACCCACAGGCAGTGGTAAAAGCACTACGATGGCAGCGATGATTGACTATCTTAATAAAACGAATGATGGCAGAGGCAGGCGCATTGTTACCATCGAGGACCCGGTGGAGTATGTTTACACGAATGAAAACTGTGTCATAACACAACGAGAGTTGGGTTCTGATACACATTCCTTTACCGAGGCATTAAGACACGTCCTGCGCCAGGACCCTGATGTGATTTTGATTGGAGAAATGCGTGATACCGAAACCGCCAGCGCCGCCTTGACTATTGCCGAAACCGGACATCTCGTGATGACCACCGGTCATGCTCCCAGCACTTCCGGCGCAATAGAACGCATAATCGACCTGTTCCCTCCCTACGAGCGAAACCTGGCACAATCTCGTATAGCATCATTACTCAACGGTATCCTCTGCCAGACCCTTGTCCCCCGAGCCGACCATTCCGGTATGGCGCCCGCCATAGAAGTCCTGCTGGCAAATGGAGCGGTGAGAAACATTATACGGGAAGGTAAAATCTTCCAACTATCGAATGTCATCCGCACCAATCTGAAAGAGGGGATGCAATTGCTTGACCAGGCATTATTAAAACTCTACAGGGACGTCATTATCTCCTATGAAAGTGTGCTCGCTGCCTGTAATGACCGCGAGGAAATAGCGCGCTCTACCGGCAGGGCAATCGCCAGCAGTTAATATTCCTTTGTATTTTTTCTGACACCAGCCCTGAATTGCGTCTCTAATCTCGGATTGAATCCGGAGTAACACTACTCATTCTGCCCCCGATATTCTGCCAACTCCGTATCAACGGTAATTTTCAAAACAAAAAGCCTGCCAGCAATTGAATGCTGGCAGGCTTTCCCAATACGGAAGACCTATTTCAACTTATGTTACGGTGTTACTTGTGCAACCGTCCCTGTGGCAGTAAAGGTATAGGTACAACCCGACTTTACCAGACCATTAGCATCAAGACCGGTCATGTAAGCGCTAAGGAGCAGTGGAGTTGTGTCCGTAGTAGCGACGGTATCCATATCAGCGGTGGCTGTGGTTACCGGAGTTAGCAACGCTGTAGCGCTATCCGCCAGCATTGCCGTCACGGCTGTCTGGACATTACTCAGTTCGGTTGCGTAAGACTGAGTTTTCCCTGTGCCGATGAATTTGCTCACGTTAGGGACAGCTACGGCCGCCAATACACCCAGTATAGCAACCACGACCAGTAGTTCCACCAGGGTGAAGCCCTTCTGCCCATAACGGAACTGTTTGAAAATTTTTTTCATTAGTTTCTCTCCTTGTGTTATTTTGTTACTATTGTGTATATTTTGTCTTTTTTTAAGACCTAGTATCAGTTTACCAGATTCCAGCACCAGGTCAATGAACCATTAGTAATACTTCAGGGTAAGACTAAAGTCCTATATTCGTGTCTCAGTAGTACCATAACTGTCCTGACCTATTGACGTAAGGAGGAAAAACATTCACAATGTAACACATGGAAATCGTACTGACTGTCATCTTCGGAATGCTGGGAGCAGTAATCGGCAGTTTTCTGAATGTTTGCATCGACCGTTTACCTTCAGGCAAATCACTGGTTTATCCCCCGTCAGCTTGTGATGCCTGTCAGCGGCGTCTTTCATGGCTTGACCTTTTTCCGGTCTTCAGCTATCTCTTTCTGCGCGGGCGGTGCCGGTTTTGCCAGGCTCACATTCTTCAACGTGTTTTCTGGGTAGAACTTAGCACCGGTCTGTTATTCGCTTTCCTTTATTTACATTATGGCTTAGCGCCAGAACTACCGCTCACCATTTTCTACGGCAGCGTCTTAATCGTACTGGCGCTAATTGACCTTGAGCACAAACTTATTCTTAATAAAATCGTTTACCCGGTTGCAGTCATTGCCATCATCATTAACATCTTCTTGCCTGAATTTGGTCTCAAGAGTTTTCTTTATGGACTGCTGGGAGGCGCTATCGGCTTCATTATCCTATTTCTGCCAGCCCTTATATATAGCAAAGGTATGGGCTGGGGTGATGTGAAAATGGCAGGACTGATTGGATTGATGGTCGGATTCCCCCGTGTTTTCGTAGCTGTTATCGGAGGAATCATACTTGGCGGACTGGTAGCTCTCCTCCTGCTGCTCCTTAAAAAGAAAGGGCGGAAAGATGGAATACCGTTCGGTCCCTTCCTGGCACTGGCAACAATGGCTGCTATTTTTTGGGGCAACCCCATTCTGAATTGGTATTTAAGCCTATTTTAATATCCGGGTAAGCCCGTTATAAACAAAACATAAACATTTTGTCACATTCTAAATATATATTGACAAGTACCAAAGTACGTACTATAATAAATTTCACCAAGTACGGAAGCCCCTCGGGAAATTGTGTTTACTATGGCACAACCGGGCGGGCAATTTTTTGCCCATCATGCCGAAGCAATTATAACGATTAGTGAGGTGTCAATGATTGATAAAATAAAAGCCATGGTCATTAGCCAGCAACCTCTCTTCCGTGAAGGGATATGGCACACCCTTTCGGCTACAAATGATATGGAAGTAGCCACTGCCGAAATTACCGATGCGTTGCTTGCCGAAATTGTGGATGCGCAACCGCATATCGCTCTGGTAGATGTGGATAGCTCCCCGGAAGATAGTTTTAAACTGGTACGCCGGATGAAGCAGTGCTTGCCCGACGTAGGACTGATAATACTATCCTCCAATCAAAATAACAACCAATTCTTTCAGGCTCTTAAAGTTCAAGCCTATGCTTGCCTTAATAAGGAAGTAACTGCGGACAAGCTTATTGACGCTGTACGTAACGTAGTGAATGGCACGCAATCAATTGATGCAAACTTCACCACCAGACAAACGGTGGCAATGCAGGCTCTGCACAAGTTTCAGGAATTCTCATGGAAAACTGAAGATGAAGACATCAACTCACCGCTGACTACGCGAGAAACTGAGATTCTAAATTATGTTGCACAGGGGTGTCTTAACAAGCAGATAGCTACCGAACTGGGTATCAGTGAACAGACTATTAAGAACCACGTTACATCAATACTCCGCAAGCTTAATGCCGGCGCGCGTACCGAGGCGGTGGTGGTTGCCATCAGACAGGGACTAATCACTATTACCTAGCCACAAAACCCTCTGCAAAATGTTGTAAAGGAAACAGAAAGAAACGATAACCGCTGCGAATCCTTCATTAGAAGGACGTGGCAATCTGACACTGCGGTGTCGGATTGCTTAGGGTACGGAGTTTATCCTGAGGAAACAAAGGATAAACTCGCAATGATAAAACCAACCAAAAGCAATAATAAATGCCATCATAGGCAAATAGAACCAGAAATCTTATTATCTTGTCATAAAAGGGATGATTTCGTACGTTGAAGAACAAAACCGTCAGTTCCAGCAATACCACTGTGATGAAATATCTCTCTGCAATATTGATTGCGCTGGTAACCGTCGATGGCATACTAACCAATCTTCTCATAAAGTATGACATAGCGCGGGAAGGTAATCCTTTTCTCAAAGTGTTAGCGGGGGAAGGCATTTTTCTCGCGGTAAAACTGGTCGGGGCAATCCTCTGTGTCCTGCTTCTCTGGGATATCTACCGCCACTGGCATAAGCTGGCTTTCATCAGCATTTGTTTTTTCGTGGGAATTTATGCCGTTATTGTAGGCTGGAACATGGCATTACTTATTATCAGCTAATTCATCACTGTTAGAAAACACAAAACAGAAATGGGGCATTCAGATATGTAGTGAATGCCCCATTTCATTAGTTCAATTTATTATTTAAGCGTTTTTTATTGCTCGTTCTTGATGATAATAGCGACACCCTGACCACCGCCGACACAAGGAGTAGCGCAACCATACTTGCCGCCTTCCAGATTCAGGATTCTGGCAAGCGTGCCGACCAGTCTATTACCGGTAGCTCCCAGAGGATGGCCAATGGCAACACCGCCACCTTTAACATTGACTTTATCCGGGTTAATACCCAGTTCTCTCATCGCATAAAGTGGAACGACTGCGAATGCTTCGTTAATTTCCCAGAAATCAATATCGCTGACGGTTAAATTAGCCGCTTTGAGCGCTCTCTTAACGGCGGGGACAGGACCCATACCCATCATTGTGGGGTCAACACCAGCCATCCCCGTAGCAACGAAGCTTGCCATCGGTTTTAAGCCGTATTCTTTGGCTTTTTCTCTCGTCATCCACATCGTAGCGCTAGCCGCAGCATTCAATGGGGATGAGTTACCCGCTGTGATAACACCATCTGCTGTAAATGCAGGCTTCAGTGTTCTCATCTGTTCCAGTGTAGTGTCACCACGAACTGCCTGGTCAACATCGATCATTATTTTCTTGCCATCAGGAGTCGTGCCTTCAACCGGCATAATCTCACCCTTGAAATAGCCGTCCTTAATGGCTTTACCGGCGAGTTGATGACTGCGGAATGCCCACTTGTCCATCTCATCACGGCTGATACCGGCAAATTTACCCAGCTTCTCTGCAGTTAAACCCATATTTGTAGTAGTGCCAATATCAATGAACTTATATTTGGGGTCCTTGTAGAATTTCGGGCTCGGACCCGCGTTGGGACCAAATTGAGGTGCTTCTTCTTTGCCAATCCCACCAATCGGAAGATGCGTCATATGCTCGATACCAACGGATACAATAATATCGGAATAGCCGCACATGATTTCCATTGCACCGTTGCAGATGGTGGTCATAGTAGAAGCACACTGGCGGTCAACAAAGTGCGCCGGCACAGTGAGCGGCAAATCAGCCAGGAAATTGATGAATCTCCCGCCCATTGTAAATTGTTCACCCGCTGCTCTGGCTGAACCGACGATTACTTCGTCAATACTTTCCGGTTTAATGCCGCTTCGTTTGACCATTTCCTTAACGAGCTGTCCACCCATCTCATCAACACGGATGCTATTAAAAACATCCCTCTCCGGTTCCCTCGGTCTTGACCGTGAATTAGCTGTTCTTAAATAGCTTACTAGAACTGCTTCCCTCATTTGCGCCATGATAAAAACTCCCTCCTGTATTTATTTTTTGAATGACACAGATAAATCGGCTTCTTGCCGAATAGTTCACGAATCATTTCAATTGTTCCCGGGAAAAACCGAGTATGCGGCGGGCAATTACCAGCATATTGATTTGTCCCGTGCCTTCGAATATATCATTAATTTTAGCATCTCTCATCCATTTTTCCAAGAGAAGCTTCCTTGAGTAACCCAGCGGCCCCATAATCTCAATCGCCTTTTGCGTGATTCTGGTGACCGCCAGACCCGCCTTCGCCTTTGCCATTGACGCTTCCAGATTGTTCGGTTTACCCTGATTCATCAGCCACACGGCGCGTAGCATCAGCAGCTTCGCTGCTTTATACTGTGATTCCATTTCCATCAGGTCGCGTTCGATTGCTGTCAATTTCGTACGTGGTAATGCGTACCCCGGTTCTACGCCTTCTTTTTTCAGCTCCTCTTTAACAAAATCCAGAGCCGCCCGCCCTACTCCCAGCGCCATAGCGGCGATAATGGGACGTGTAGCATCGAAGGTAGCCATCGCTTTCCGGAAACCGGCAGTGCCGCCACTCTCTGTATCTCTTACTTCCGGACTGCCTAATATATTTTCATAGGGTATGCGGCAGTTCTCCAGCACAATGGCAGCGGTATCGCTGGCTCGTATTCCCAGCTTCTTCTCCTGCTTCTCCAGCCTCATACCATGCGTACCGCCTTCCACGACAAATGGTTTCATCCCTGCCCGCCCCGACGCTTTGTTGACCGTCGCCCAGACAACGACCAATCCACCCGGTTCCTCAAGCGCTCTTTTTCCACCGGTAACAAATATCTTTTCACCATTCAGAACCCACTCCTTTCCATCGAGAACGGCGGTAGTCTGAATGGCAGAGGTATCAGAACCGCAGCCCGGTTCCGTCATCGCCATTGCGCCCCATTTTGGATTCCCTTCAGTAAACCGCTTCAAAAAACGCGCCTTCTGTTCTGGCGTGCCGCTTGCCCCGATAGCAGCACCCCCCAGACCGGAGCCCGGGTTTGCCAGCATCAAACCGGCATCGCCCCAGTAAGACTCTTCTACTCTCAGTACCAGGCTCATACCACCTGACGCTCCCTGTCCGGCATTTCTATTTCGCCACATATTATCTATAAATTCCACAGGCTTTTCATGTTCGTGTTCATCATAATAACGCGCCAGAGGGCGCACAAATTCCAGCGCTTCTTTGTGCGCCTTTTCCACAACCAGTCGTTCTTCAGGAGTCAATTCAAAATCTATCATGCTTATCTCCTATCAGATAATTGCCATACCGTTGAAAGTAGTGAAACCACGACCATTCCGGAACCACAACTCCACCGGATGTTCGCGGATATAACCGTGCCCGCCGAGTACCTGAACGGCACGGTCTGTTACCATTAGTACCATATCATCCGCATAATTCTTAAGTAGCGAAGCCTCTTTGGTGGCATCCTGTTTTTTATCAATCTTCCAGGCGGCTTCCCATGTCATCAGTCTGGTGGCATCAATCTCCATCGCCATCTCCGCCAACATAAAGGCAATCGCCTGTCTGGAAGCAATCGGTTCGCCGAAAGCAAAACGCTGTTTGGCATAGTCTCGTGAGTATTCAAACGCCGCGCGGGCTGTCCCGACCGCCATAGCTGAAAGCGCCACTTTTGAACAGTTCATCAGCAGGCCGAAATCACAGCCTTTCTCACCGCCGAGTCTATTTTCTTTAGGCACCCGGCAGTCTTTCAGTGAGACCTCATAGGTGGCAAGAGCTTTAATTCCCATGTTCTTTTCCCGCTCTCCGATTTGCAGACCGGGCGTGCCCTTTTCCACAATAAAACCCTGCACTTCCCCACCGTCTTTCGTGTAGATGAGGATAAATTCGGCATCGGCGGCAAGCGGCACAAAGCACTTAATACCATTCAATACATAATCGCTGCCTTTTCGTTGAGCCGTAGCGGACAGTGAATTCGGGTCAAATCTGAAACGCGGCTCAATCAGCGCGGCGGTGGCTC
>JAQTPO010000141.1 GCA_028712845.1 Dehalococcoidales bacterium
AGGCACTGAAGAAGGCAGACAGTACGAGCGTCAACTCAAGGAAAAAGCAGAGGCGGCAAATTTCCACGTTATCGGCCCTAATTGTATGGGAATCTATAATCCCCGAATCGGGATTAAACAGGTTTTCAATCAATATGAAGGCACATATGGACCGGTTGGCTTCATTTCACAGAGCGGGACACACGCCATCAACTTCGGTCTGGAAGCGCATCTTCAGGGAATAGATATCAATAAATCCGTTAGCTTCGGTAACGGCGTAGTGCTGGATTCCGCCGAGTTTCTCGATTACTTCGGGCAGGATGATGAAATCAAGATTATTGCCATGTATCTGGAGGGACTGAAGGAAGGACGCAGATTCACAGAAGTTTTGAAAAAGGTATCTCAAAAGAAGCCGGTGGTAATCTGGAAAGGCGGGCGTACGGAAGGCGGTAGCAGGGCAGTGGCTTCACACACCGGTTCGCTGGCGGTATCTCAGACAGTCTGGGATGCGGTAATCCGGCAGTGCGGCGGGGTGCCGGTGAAAAATATGGAAGAAATAATCGATACGGTTAAAGCTCTCCTGTATCTTTCACCCGTCAAGGGAAACCGGGTAGCTTTGACTGGTGGTTCCGGAGGACAATCCGTGGCAATTACCGACGCTTTTAATGAAGCCGGACTGGATGTGCCCCGTCTCACCAAAATATCTTATAATGAACTGGCGAGTTTCTTTAACTTGATTGGCGGCGGCTATGTAAATCCCATTGATACCGGCAATACAAATCGGTTCGAGTTGAATCGTATTATGGATATTGTGGAGCGCGATGCCAATATTGATAACATTGTGCTACTGATGGGGTTGGGAATGGGAGGTTTTGGTCCCGGTGGCATTGCTAATGACCAGAGTGATAAAGACCGGATGCCGGGCGGGGTTGATTCGGTGATTGCCCTGAGAAAGCGGATTAAAAAGCCGGTGCTGGCGACCGTTTACTCGCCTTTTTCCTCCGGCGGAGTCCAGGAAGCGCGGCGCATCATTAAAAAGCTGCAGGATGGCGGAGTGCCGGCATTTTCCACAGTCGAACGTGCTGCCACCGCTCTCAAAAATGCGCTGGATTACTATGGGTACCGAGGTGGGTAGATTTGTAGTGGCAGGTTAGAAACCCGAACCTATATTTGATTTCTTAATTCCTGCCAGCGGGAATATGACATATCCATTAGCAGGAACTGGTAGCCATCACGCTGTATGTGGCTGTAGGGGGTCAAGCCGCACTTCTGAAAGCATCTCTGTGCGCGGAGATTCGTTTCCAGTGTCTTCAAATAAATACGTTCGAACTTATATCGCCGGAAGACATAATCAATCAGAGTGTCGATAGTATCAGCGCCGTATCCTTTATCCCAGTAGTCGCGGTCGCCAATCATAATACCAATCTCGGTCTTATGATTAGACTCATCGATGTTATAGTAAACGCAGTTTCCGATATGCCTGCCATCCGGCGTTTCCACCGCAAAAGTAACACGTTTCTCATACGGGTGTTTCAATATGCTAATGTATTCCCGATAGAACTCCTGAAAGGACATTGTCATCGGGGGCATAGCATCGAGTGCCGATAATTCCGTGTCAGTCTGCCACCGATAGTCGTTTTCCGCATCGGAAGGTTTTTTAGGACGCAGGATAACCTTTTCCCCTTTAATCTTCATGTTCACCCGGCGGTGGCGCCATCTGGAAAATAGTCATATCATCCTGAATGGAGATTTCATTCAACGCCTGTTCGATAGCTTCCCGGACGGCTTCATTGGGGTCATTGGCGTTCTTTTGCAGGTGCTGTTTCGCTTCGTTGCCGCCGATTTTACCCAGCGCTTGTACAGCCGCCATGCGCACGTCTATATCAGTGTCATCGGTGAGAGGGAGCAGATGTTGTATGGTGTCTTCATCACCAATTTCACCGATGGCGCAAACCGCCTCGTAACGCATTTCGGCATCATGGTTATTCAACTCTTTTAACACGGTTGGAAGCCAGTTAGTATCGCAGTTTCTGCCCATTGCGTAAACAGCGCTGATTGCCAGTCTCTCATCGCGGCTCTCATAGGATTTCCTGATGGCCAGTTTTATCTGCTCGGTGCTTAACGGCGCTACGGCTTCTAAAGCACGGCGCCGTACCTCAATCGATTTGCTTTTATCTTCAGTTACCGCCAGCAGGACTTGTCCTATCAGAACTCCGTATCTCGGTCTGATCGAGCCTAATTCTGCCATCAGTGCAAATCTGCCGAGTGCCAATGCAGCGGACGCTTGCACTTTCTCTGACGGGTCTTTATTCAGCAGGTCGATAAATGACGAAATCAGTGACGGGTCTTCGTTTTCCCACAGACCGTTGATTGCCTCACTCCTGATATCGGCATCGGGGTCGGTGAGACAACTCTTGAAGATAGTGTCAAAATTCAGTTCCACACTGTCTGTGATAAGTTCAGCCAGTCTGGTAATTATCTCCCGCCGACGTTTCAGCTCAATTGTTTTCCAGACCTCTGTGAAATATTTGAGGTTGGCAGGACTGATTTGAGATAGGTCGGCAAGGTGTGAGTTCACCAGCGCTTTGCCGGTATCAGCCATCTCATTAATAATATCTTTGACTAACAATTATTTTCTCCACTTTTAGTATAATGTTATGCTGAACCATTCGGTGCTAACTCAGGGTGAACGAAGTATCTAGTAAAGTGACAGGAGTTTGGATTCTTCACTTTGTTCAGAGTGACAAGATTGATGATTGCACAGCCTAGTTCTGTTCCCCGATGTCTCCCTCATCCTCGCCTTCGTCTTCTTCCCCTTCCCCTTCTCCTTCACCCTGTTCCCAGATAGGCTGGGTGAAGTGTTCTATATACTCACCCATCGCGATGGTCATTGCCTGTTTAACCTGCTCCATCGTCTCTTTCGCATTTTCCTCGAGTTCTTTGGTGTCCACTTCAAAGCCTAAAAGCTTCGCAAATGTCTTAACAATTGCCAGTGCCGCCATAGGGTTTTCCATGCGTGATGTCTGAGTCGGCACTTCTGTCATAATGCATACGCCGTCAAATGCCCTTTCCTTAGCCAGACCGAGAAGTAAACCATTCAAGCCGGCAATCTGGATGCTTCCTTTTTGCAGAAGGTCGGATTTTCTCAATTCTTCTACCATGTGTTTATCGGTGGCTACCGCCCATACCTTGGGCTGTTCTGTAAAATGGATGTTCGTCATTGCGGCGGCGCAGGTGTAAATCCTCTCGACTCCGAATGATTTGCCAAAATCCAGGACACAACCGGCGAAATCGTAAATCTTGACATCGGGCTGGTCATCGCCGATAAAGAGAATCACGTCATTCTTTCCCTTCTTGTTTTTCCAGTAGTAAAAATGACTTTCCGGAAATTGAGGGGTTTCGATGATGTGCTCTCTGGCGAGTACGCCGATGGGGTCGAAGAAATAGCTGGCATCGATTTCTGCCAGGTCTTTGAAATCAAGTTTGTCCAGCAGATAATTAGCCACTACCATAGAGACGTTACCGATACCGGGCCAGGCGGCTAACATCACCGGTGCTTTGAGTTTTGGTCTGGCGTAAAGTTTAATCAGTTTTTTCATAAGTTCATGCCCTTATAGTCTTCCATCAAGGATAATTCTAATACAATTTAAGAAATCACGAAAGGGTGGAAAGATGATAGCTGTCAACTCATAGCTATTCGTTAACTTACCGGCTGGCTACGGAGACATTGGCGCAGCAGATAGATGGAGTGAACAGAAAACCTCCAGCCCATTTGGAATCGCTGCCGATGGCGGCAATTTCCTTAAGGAGTTGATAAACATTCCCTGATACCATTGTGTCTTTGACCCTGCCGACAATTTCGCCCTTCTCTATCTTGAAGCCCAGTAAAATATTGCCGCTAAAATCACCGCCGAGCATATTTCCCTGTCCGGCGCCTAAAAGTTGCTCGACGATAAGCCCTTCTTCAATATTCTTGACCATATCGTCGAAGCTGGAACCACCCGGCGAAATAACAAAGGCATGAGGCGAAGGAGTGGGTAAGCCCCCCTGACGGTGTCCGTTGCCGGTACTCTTCTTGTTTGCTCTGGCGGCGGTCTGTAAATCATAAAGGAAGTTGCTGACCGAGCCATTCGTGATGAGTGGAGTGCGCCGGCAGGGCACTGCTTCATCATCACAGGGACGACTACCGGTGCGGTAGGGAACGGTTGGGTCATCACACATTGTCAGGTTCTTGTCAAAAACAGTCTCCCCCAGTTTGTTACCGATGGGAGATGCCCCTTCAAGGACTGTCTTGCCGTTGAAGGCTGACATCAAGGGAAGTACTAATGAACTGCCAACGCCATCGGGTGTAAAAATTACCGGCATCGGTTTGGTGGTCACTTTCGCCAGGCGTTTTGCCAGTTCGAGTTGACGGAGCGTTGTCCGGGCAATTTCATCTGTCTTGAGTACCGGATGACAGGAACTTTCGTGGTCGCCGACGAACAGCATATCGGTCCCGCGAATCAACTGTCCTTCAATCCCGATACCGAAAATACTCTGCCGGAAATTTGCCTGTCCGCCTCGCGAATTGATGATATTGACAGTGCAGGTAGCCCTGGTGACTCCAGCCTCGCACATTATTTCGGGTGAAAATGCGGTTATCCGGGCAATTAGTTCTTCGCCGAGTTGCGTCATTTTTTCGATGCTGACTTTTTCCACTGCCGGGTCAAAAATAGCAACTTCAGGATAATGCTGCATCGATGGAAATTGGAACTCAGCCTTAGTGCCGAATTCAGCGGTTGCGACGGCGCTATCAACCAGCTCGCGGGCATTCTCCAGACTGGTAGTGGTGGCG
>JAQTPO010000020.1:0-16953 GCA_028712845.1 Dehalococcoidales bacterium
CTTCGCCTTAGCTTATTCATTTCTTAAGATGGAACGGAGGCAGTCAATTATACTTGGAGCAATTATGGCTTTCTTTACCGCTCCCTGGTTACTACCTATCGTGCCGTATTTAATGGGATGGGTAGTATGAAAAATGCCTTTTCTAATTCCGAATGGGGAAAGTGAAAAATGAAAAATCTGATTATTATCTGTGCCATATTTTTGATTGTTCTTATACCATTGTCTCTGGTTGGGTGTCATCAAAGTACACCCGATGTTGTAGAACTTATTGCTATATTTTTAGCGGAGCCAGGCGCTCCTCTACCGATTGGCACTTGGGGTGCGCCAGATGGATTAATAAATCCACATCCTGACCAGATACAAAGGGTTTTTAATCCAGGAGACAAGATGTATTTTGGTATGAGAATAAGTAGCAAGATTGAAGAGCAAGTGACTTTTTCCAGGTTCACCTATTTTAACAAGGAGACCGGGGAAGAGATAGACGTAGGTTCATCAAGTGATTTGATGGAGGTGTGGGAATCAGGTCAAGTAGGCCTTTTAGCCTTCAATAATCCGTGGTTAGTTCCTGATGAGCCGGGAGAATATCAGGTGAGACTTTACCTCGACGATGCAATGATAGCTTCAGCAAGGTTTGAGGTCTCGCCCAGAGTTACCAGAGAAGCAGTAGTGTTAGTGAAAGCACAGGATAAAGACGGGGGTTTTGACCAGATATCAGGATTCATCATTAGTACCGATGGCAAAATCCTCACTTTCTATCCGGGTGCTCCCGAAATTGTACGCTGGGAAGTTGTTCTCAGCGATGGGCGGTCTTTCGAGGCTTCCATTTTCAAGACTCACGAGGTATGGGGTTTTACATGTCTTAAAATAGAGGCACAGGATTTAACTCCACTTCAATTGGCTGACTACCACAAACTGCAACCACCGGCAAATGACTCCGAAAATTACGAGCTGTACCCTTACACAATGCGCGAAGGGCTGACTCTATACGCCGCAGGATACGACATGAAACAACACATAGAGATGGAAGTTGAAGTTCTGGACCCGCATCTCAGGCTTCCCCTGAACCCTGTGAGATACCCGGAGAGAACCTTTCCTGTGGTCAAGCTGGATACAGGTGGGGTACCTGTGATAGCAGGTGGACCGGTGGTCATCCCATCGGGGCAAGTGATCGGACAGGTAGTGGCATTTAACAAGGAAACCGATGAATGCTTCATGGTTACCATTAACCTCATCGAAGACCAGCTTTTCGAAAGCTATACATCTGGTACGATAATTCGAGAATATCCAAGGGAAATTGTGAAGGCGGCCTTCGAGGATATACAAGATGGAATAACAGAGATAGGCCGCGAGCGAGGACAGGGCATCAGGATGGAGATAGGCTACAACTATGAACTTATTCACCTAGGCTTCATAAATGAGGCTGACCCGGAAATTGTAGAGATGGCAAAGGCGATAGTTGATAGCCAAGTACCATGCTTACGATTACTTGTGATGGAAAATATTGTCCCATTGCCTGCTGATATAATTCCTCTGCCGGTTCCACAAAACGGGGATTAGAATGTCATACTAACTTAAATCATGATAGTCAGAGTGCTTTTTTAGGATGCTGAACCCGATATCTTAGCCTATTTCCGAGAGCTTTTGGTATTGTTAAAATGATGAAGTCCTTAATATGAAAAATTTATTTACTTGTAAATTTCTTAATATTTTCCTGTTATTATCACTTTTGATATTCGGCTTGGTAAACAGTTCCTGTAACTCAATACCAGTCAATATAGTAGCCCATATTGATTGGGTTGATTTTATTAAATTTAACGATATTACATATATTCGAGAAAATCAGAGTGTTCTATTAGGCAATGAAAACCTGTCCTATTATACCGGAGTGAAATTCTATGTAACCGACCTAGCGCCGGTGGAAAAAGCAATTCACGACGGCATACTGAGCGTCCCATCCTATGTCGAGATCATTAAGGTGAAAGAATTAGCAAAACCCATTTAAATGAGAGATTTGGGGGCGATGCTTTTAATAATGAACATTAACATGAGGCTGATAACATGAAGAAATTATTGATTTTTATTTTGGTTGGAGTAATCCTCTTAACTTTGATGGGTTGCGGACAAACACCGTTAGACCGGAACACATCGCCGGACGTGAACAAAACAGATATGGAGAAGCTGACCGAGGGGAATAATACCTTCGCTCTGGACCTGTACCAGACACTTAAAGAAAATAACGGAAATGTTTTCTATTCACCGTATAGTATTTCTTCAGCACTGGCTATGACATACGCCGGCGCCCGCGGTGAGACGGAAAAGCAGATGGCCGATACCCTCCATTTCACCCTTGCTCAAGAGCGGTTGCACCCTGCGTTCAATAGCGTGTCTCTTGCACTTGCCAGTCGCGGGCAGGAAACAGAAATTCAAGACAAAAAAGGCTTCATATTAAAGAACGTCAATGCCCTGTGGAGTCAGAAGAACTACAAGTTTTTGCCCGCTTTTCTTGACATTCTAGCTGAAAACTATGGTGCCGGCATTAGACCGCTCGATTTTGTTCGTGCGCCGGAGGATTCCCGCCTGACAATCAATAACTGGGTCAGCGAACAGACGGAAAACCGTATCAATGACCTGCTTCCGCAGGGTTCTATAACACCCTTAACCCGGCTGGTCCTTACCAATGCCATCTATTTCAAAGCAAACTGGTTCTACCAGTTCAGTGAAAAAATGACCGGTGATGGGCAATTCAATCTGCTGAATAGCAGCAAGGTAACCGTGCCGATGATGAAACAGACAGAGCATTTTAATTACACGGATGGTATTGGATACCAGGTTGTAGAACTACCATATCGTGGTCAAAAGCTGTCAATGATAGTTTTATTACCAAACCGCGGTCAGTTCTCAGCATTTGAAAATTCCTTGGACTATTCCAAGCTCCAGAAAATAATCGGAAATCTTCAAAGCAAGCGGGTCGTTTTAACGATGCCGAAATTTGAATTTACCTCTGAGTATAAACTTGGACAAGTACTTGCCGAAATGGGTATGCCTATTGCATTTTCAGGTAATGCGGATTTCTCCGGGATGACTGAGGAAGAAGAACTGTGTATAGATGAAGTCATTCATAAAGCGTTTGTAGCCGTTGATGAAAATGGGACGGAGGCTGCCGCCGCCACAGCGGTGATGATGGTCGGAGCCGCACCCGGGGAACCTGTGGAATTTACAATGGATAGACCATTTATTTTTCTTATCAGGGATATTGAAACCGATACGATACTGTTTATCGGGAGAGTGCTGAATCCGTTAGAGTAGTGAGAAAATTGCAAAATACAATTGCTATCTAAAGTCGATATGAATAGGGGGCAAGTAGAGATGAAGGTTAGCATCATTCAGATTGCGTTGGGATTGGTAATTCTCGTGGCAATGACTCTCTCGATTGCATTGGATTCCACCGGTTTTTCCATTCGCGTCGGTGAACCCGGTAGCTGGCAAACAATTTTCAACCCGGATACCAGGGAAGTCGTTGCCACTATTCTTGCGTTTCTGGTGGTGCTATCGGGGTTAGCTATCATTGGAGTTTCGATTGCGCTGCTAATCGCTAAAATCCGTTCCGAATATGTCGAGCCTGAGTCTGAAATGAACCCTAGAATAAAAAGACTCGTTATCACGCAAATGGGATTAACTTTTCTTGTTGCGGTTAGCGCCTTTTTGGTCACCATTTGGGGTTTCCCGACATCCTATACTTACCCAACGTCTGGTGATCTTATCCATAGAGTGTTTTTCACTCCTGGGCATCAGTTTGTGTTAGCACAAACATTAAGTGGCATTACATTTTTGATAGGTCTTGTTTCGTTCGGATGCAGTATATTACAGTTTCGGTCAGTCCGAATATCAAGGGTTAGTGCAAAATCGGTAATCAGCAATGAAAACGAGGATATCCTGAAGTAGGCTGGTTGCCTCAGCGTCAGGCTTTATTTGAAACATTTCCAATAGTCTTTCAGACAGTTCTTGACCTCAGAGACCACTTTTATCGTCTCCGGCATGTGGGTGTCGATGCGCAATGAAGATGGGATTAAGGCGGGTTCTTCAAGCGGCACATCGAAGTTTGCCAAGCCGGCAATCAATGCCATCCATGCGTATGGTAATATTCCCGGATGGTATCCGGAAGCAACCAGGTCAATCACTTTTCCCCCGCAAATATTAGACAGCTTTCTGACCTTTTGCCCTATCATCTTGAACCCTGCTATCGTTAGCCCCAGGCTGGTCAATCCGTCATTGAAGTGGGGGTCGGAACCGCCATTGCGAATGATGATTTCCGGTTTAAATTCTTTGGTCAGAGGCTCAACAATTTCTTCGAATGCATATTTATATGAGTCGTTGCCGGCGTTGATGGGTAATGGGATATTGACGGTCTTGCCGATGCCTTCACCGGAACCAATCTCTGAAGCGAAACCCGTGCCCGGGTAGATAGTGTTCGGGTCCTGATGAATATCAATGAAAAGAACCCGCGGGTCGGAATAGAAATACTCAGCAGTGCCGTTGCCGGCGTGGGCATCGGTATCCAGAACCAGGACTCTTTTCAGGTGATGCCGCTCTATCAGGTAAGTAGCAGTGAAAGCAACATCATTGTAAATACAAAACCCTTCCCCTGAAGCTGTTTTAGCATGGTGCATTCCGCCGCCGATTGAGACCGCCATTTTGTATTTTCCTGAGATGACCAGGTTGGCGGCAAGTTTTGCCTGTCCGATGATTAATCTGGCAGCTTCCTCCGCTTTTCCGGGTCTGCCAATCGGCCGGTTATCAAGAGAGTGGTACTGGAAGAAATCGCCCTCTTCTGCCAGCCCCAGATTAACTGCCCGGTAAAACCGTTTGGTGAAGTTTATGTAGTCACGCTCGCAAATTCTTAATAGGTCTTCATCTTTTGCCCAGTCAGCTTTGAGAATCTGATAATTGTTATCAGGTTTCAGCCGTTCGGCAAGAAATTTAGGGAAAATCTGGTAGCGGTCTCCGCGGAAAGGATGACCGGGCCCGAAATCGTATTCCTTGAGTTCCTCACGATAAAGAATGGCAATCGTCATTGAATATTATACTCTTCACCAAAATGGAAACAGATTTCTTCAAAACTCAATGCCAGTAAATCGGGGCGTCTATCTAATATTTGTACCCTATTCAATACTGGCTGTCAAGAAATGAGCCTGAAAGGTACCGTTTACTTTTGGGTGTATATGCAAGATAATGAAACGATTCCCCTATTGTCATTCCGTACTTGATGCGGAATCCATATTTATCACTGGATTCCCGCCTTCGCGGGAATGACACTACTGTGCGAGGTTACTTCGCCTCGATCGCATCGGGGCTTGCGCTGGTAAGACCAACAAAAGTAAATAATACCTAATCCTCCTGAAGAAAAATTGCAGAGGAACCGGTTTATTCGGCGTCTGTTCTGAACCGCAAAATGGCAATCACTCCAAAAACCACCATAAAACCTGCCAGCACCAGCATATTCGGTACCACGGAATCAAAATCACTGCCAAAGACAAGCAGTTTATTGAAGGCGGTAGTCGCCCAGGCGTGGGGAGTGATTTTGGAGATAAGTTGCATCCATTTCGGGGTGATAAAGAGGGGCCACCAGCATCCGCCGAGCGGCGCCAGAATGAGTGATGTCAGCACACCGATGGAACTGGCGCTTTTTTCTGTTTTGACAAAGGTCGCCAGCATCACTCCGAAAGCGGATGCCATTAAAGTCATTAAAATTGAGATGAGAATGACAGCCAGCGGCGAAATTCCGAGGTCCATCTTGAAACCCAGAATGCCGACTGCCCAGAAGATGACAATCTGGATTAAACCTTTAGCCACAGTCCCCCCGTAAACACCGCCGAGAATAGCAGTCTTGGTTGCCGAACTTGACAACAATCGTTCTAATGTATGGTTTTGGCGCTCTTTCACTAATTGCGCAGCTGAAAAAGCCGCAGTGAAGAAGACGAACATCACCAGATAACCCGGAATAACAAAATTGGCAGGGTTTTCAGCCTTAACCTCACCGATCTCTCTGGTAGAAAATGAAATCATCGAGGGTGTGGTAGTGTCGCTTCCCTGTCCGGTAAGCTGGGAACGGATTATTTGCGTCAGGTCGCCTGATGAGCCCGGTGCCATCAGTTCTTTCTCCATAAGCAGACCGATGACGGTGTCATTCACCACCTGCCGGGTGCCTATCTGGGAAGCAATGCTCCGGGCTATGCCTTGCAGAGCAGCTGTTACCTGAGTGTTATTGGGATTGTAGAGCACCTCCAGTTCGGTGCCGTAACCCATCGATATTGCTTCTGTAAAATCTTCCGGGAAGGCTACGAAGCCGTCTAACTTCTTGTTTTCAACATCCTGTTTTGCTTGCTCATAGTCCTTGAGCCAGACAATTTGCGGCTCACCGGGTTTGAGCGCAGACTTGTCCTTTGTTTCCATCGCCGAAATAAGCTGGTAACTGATACCGCCGGCGGGCTCACGGGTAGCGAGATTAATCACCAATCTCTGGTCTTCGCCCATTACTCCGGTCATTACAAGGTTGAACAGAACTACGAAAAGGAACGGGAACAGGATAGCAAAAAACAGCGCTGTACGGTCGGCGGTAAAGAGCTTCAAGTCCTTGACCATCAGAAACCAGGCATTACGTAATTGTTTCATAGCGCTATTTTCCTTGCGGGAGGGCTTTGAATAAAAGACGGCTCACGATTAAACCGACCACAGTGACGCCAACCATTACCGCTATTTCTAAACCCAGAGTATCGATATGACCGCCTTCGACAACCAGTGTCTTGAAAGCGTCGTTTGCATAACCGTTCACTGATAATTTGCTCACCGTGTAGAGAACGGTGCCTTTGGAAATGGTGAAGAATGTGCCGCCGAGCATCGTCATTGTCATCGTGAAAAAGACGCCTATCCACGTGGCGGAGTCCTGTGTGCGGGCGACTGAGGCGATGATAAGCCCGATGGCGCTGCAAGCCGTTGCGAAGAGGAGGGCAATCAGGAGACATTCGAGGAAAGAGAGCGGCGTGAAAATCTGGAAGACCGCATAGGACAAAACCAGAAGGATAAATGTCTGAACAAATCCCCGGAAGACACTCGCCAGAAATTTGCCGAAGAAAAGCTCGCTGATGGTAAGGTGAGTGGTGAGCAGACGCTCCAGTGTGCCTTTACGGCGCTCATCTACGATTGCGGCGGCGCTGATACTGATGGCAAAGAGCACATACATGGTGATGATGCCGGGCAAGAACTGGTTTACCATATTGGGTTTACTGCCGACTGCCACTTCTTTAACCCCAACGAGCGGGTACATCCGTTCCCTGTCCAGGAATTGCAATGTAGTAATCGTTATTTTCTCAGGGGCGATATCCTTGCCCGCAAGCGCCTGACTCACCTGTCCACGTACGCTGAAGTCATGATTGAGTTCACTGACAATGCCGCGGATAATGCTGGCGACAATCTGACCTTCCTGTCCGCCATTGCCTCTCTGCGTAATAGTGAGTTCCACCGGTTCTCCCACGCTTAATTTACCGGAGAAATCGGCCGGAATCAGAAATACGATATTCAGGTCGGAGCGGTCCAGTTTACCTTCGGCATCGGTGCGGGTGAGGAGTTCAATATCCAGGTTATCCTGCTTCCCGATGTCATCCAGCAATTGTCTGGCATAAATGCCGTTCGTGTCTTCATTGACGATATAAGCAGTGCCGTGAAAGAGTTCCTGTCCGCCGAAAGCCCCGTATATCAGGGCAAAAGTAACCACAGGGAGCAGCAAGCTGAAAGACAAATCAGCTTTGTCTTGCAGGTACGTCCGGACTTCGCGCAGGGCGACGATCAGGGTTCTTTTCATATTCCGATTAATCTCGCAGGCTTCTGCCGGTCAATTTCAGGAAAACGTCCTCAAGGGTAACCTTATCAGGGTCACCAATCTGGCTCTTGAGTCCGTGCGGGGTATCCATCGCAACAATTTTACCCCCATCCATAATGGCAATACGGTCGCAAAGGCGGTCTGCCTCCTCCATATAATGGGTGGTATAAAGGACGGTCAACCCTTTATCCCGCAGGCTATTAATAGTCTCGAAAATTTTATTGCGCGACTGGGGGTCAATGCCTACCGTCGGTTCATCCAGAAAGAGCAGTTTGGGATTACCCATCAGGGCAATGGCTAAATTGACACGGCGTTTCATCCCGCCGGAGAATTTGGCAATTTTTCCCTTGGCTCTCTCTGTCAGCCCCATCAATGCCAGATTGGACATCGCCTGAGATTTGGCTTCTCTCCCGTTAAGTCCCTCCATCCGTCCGAAAAAGACCAGGTTATCCAGGGCGGATAGTTCTTCGTACAATGCCAGGTCTTGAGGGCAGACACCTATCAGACTACGGACTTCTGCCGGGTTTTTGCTCGTGGAATAACCGCCGATAGTAGCATCCCCGGCATCGGCTTCCAGCACCGTGGAGAGAATGCGAATGGTGGTCGTCTTCCCGGCGCCGTTCGGTCCCAGAAGTCCGAAAATTTCCTTTTCGTGAATAGAAAAGGAGACGCCGTCAACGGCTTTGTGTCCGTTAAAACTCTTGTGGAGGTCCTTTGCCGCCATAAATGCTTCAGCCATAGCTTCTCTCCCGGTATTGAATATATTGAGAAGATTATATAGAATTATTGGAATGCTTGCAATGATTGCAAGCATTGTGAGTGTACAATGATGAGTGGTAGTGACATTATCATTAAGACATCAAGCTTGACAAAGTTCTATGGTAAAAGACTGGGCATTGAGGATGTCAATTTAGAGGTGAAGCGGGGCGAGGTTTTCGGTTACCTCGGACCTAATGGGGCAGGCAAAACCACTACCATCCGTACTTTGCTGGATTTTATCCGTCCGACACGCGGTTCGGCGAACATTTTCGGGCTGGATACAAGACAGAATAGTATCGAAATTCACCGCCGTATCGGTTATCTGCAGGGTGACCTGGAATTATATGGCAATCTGACCGGCGAGGATTTGCTGAAATACCTCGGAAATCTCCGCGGCGGCTTGGACTGGAAATACCTTCGTGAATTAGCGGCACGGTTTGAATGCGACCTCTCGCGGCGGATAAAAGGGCTTTCCCACGGTAACAAACAGAAGCTCGGTTTGCTTCAGGCTTTTATGCATAAACCAGAGCTAATTATCCTTGATGAACCGACCAATGGACTTGACCCGCTGATGCAACATGAGTTCTACCGTTTGCTTGACGAAACAAAGAAAGAAGGACGTACCATATTTCTTTCTTCGCACATTCTGCCGGAGGTCGAGAAAGTGTGTGACCGTGTTGGTATTATCCGTCAGGGAAAACTTGTTACGGTTGAAACCATTGAGGCACTGAAAGCCCACGCGCTACGCCAATTGGAGATTCACTTTGCCCGGGTTGTTCCCAAAGACAAATTCGTTGGAATACCGGGGGTCCGGGATGTTTTGGTGCAGGATAACATGCTGACCTGTAATGTCATCGGGTCACTGGATGCGCTGGTAAAAGTTGCCGCCCAGTTTGAAGTCGTCAATATCGTCAGCCATGAGGCGACTCTTGAAGAAATTTTCCTGACCTATTACAACGAGGGTAAAAACAATGTTAAATAATGTGTTTCTGAAAACCCTCCGCGACCAGCGCCGCTCTTTACTTTTCTGGGGAATAGGACTGGTAGCGCTGGCAGTCATCATGGCGCTTGTCTATCCCACTATCAGCAGTATGCAATCTATCAATCAGTATCTTGAAGAGCTTCCCGAGGGTATGAAGGAAATGTTTGGTGGGGGAATACTTGATTACACGTCACCGGTCGGCTATTTTAGTACAGAACTTTATTCTTTTATGTTGCCACTCTTACTGCTTGTTTTTGGTATCGGATTCGGAGCAGCGGCAATTGCCGGCGAAGAAGAAAAGGGTACACTGGACTTTTTACTTGCCAACCCGGTGCCGCGCTGGCGGGTGGTTATCGAGAAGTTCGGTGTAATGGCAGTCAGTATGATACTGCTGTCTTTTATCTTCTGGGCAGGACTGGCAATCAGTGTGGTTGCAATAGGCATTGATATCAGCCTGTATAAATTGGCGGAAGCTACCATTGGCGCTCTTATGTTGGCGATGGTTTTCGCCGCCTTTTCTTTTTTGCTGGGATGCCTGAAAGGGAATCGCGGTATGAGCCTTGGAATTACCTGCGGATTGGCAGTGTTGACCTATTTCCTGAATACCCTCGGAAGCATGGTAAACGGGCTTAAGGATTACCGCTTCCTTTCGCCGTTTTATCATTATATGGAGCCAAATACGCTGAAAAACGGTACCGACCCGGTGCATATGCTGGTACTATTGGTACTGGTGCTGGTCTTCCTTGTCGTATCCATTCCCGCTTTTAACCGCCGCGATATTGCGGTATAAGTTGCCTGAAATACCGGACATTTGAAATTAAGGATTTTCCTTATCGTCCTTTTCCAGTTGTCTCCTGACGCGGGCGTATTCTGCCATGGCATACATTGCACGGGCGCACTGCTCGGGGGTGTCATAGGCAGGGATGCGGGCGCTTCTGACGATGTCCTGAATAACACTCTCTTCACCGACATGCCATCTCAGTGTTACCACCGGTTTCCCATATTTTTTGGGAATTTCCGCCAGTATTTCTGCTCCTTCGATAGCCATGCGTGCCAGTTCGCTCGTTGAGCCGGTGGAAAAGCGGAAAATCGGCATATTGGTGATAATACCGTCAATATAATCGATGCGTGCCAGAGCATCGGCGATTCTGGCTTCGTCCCGTGCCGTACGCATTGCTCCGGCGAAATCGACCGGATTGGTGGGCACAGGAGCGTGCGGCGGTAATCCCTGCTTCAATCTAAGCCCGGTTTCCTTATCGAGTTCCGGCACCTTCAAACCGAGCGATTCGCAGTTATCCGAAGTCACCACTCCCTGCCCGCCGCTGCCGACGATTGCCACGCGGTTACCTTTCGGCAAGGGCATACTGACCAGCGCTTCTGCCATATCGAATGGTTGCAGTGTCTCATAAGCGCGGATGATGCCTACCTGTTTACACATTGCATCGAATATCCGGTCCGAGCCGGCTATCGAACTGGTGTGTGACATCGTGGCTCTGACGGCAGCAGGCGTTCTGCCTGCCTTGTAAATGATAATGGGTTTCTTCCTGATAACCTGCCGCGCAATTTCAAAGAACCGCCGGCCGTCTTTGAAACCCTCCATATAGAAGACAATGGCGCCGGTGTCTTCATCTTCACCCAGATATTCCAGGTAGTCTGCGGCTTTCAAATCAGCCTGGTTGCCGATGCTGATGAACTTGCTTAAACCATAGCCTTTGTCACTGGCGGTCTCGGCAAGCAAATGACCGAAGGTGCCGCTCTGCGAAACGAAGGCAATCCTGCCTTTTTTAGGGGGTTTATCGAAACAGAGGCTAAGCTTAACTGCGGAGCTATAAATGCCCATCCCATTCGGCCCGACAAATCTGATGCCGCCTTTTTGGGCGATTCTGACTACTTCATCCTGGATTTCCTGTCCTTTTTTACCAGTCTCCGCAAAACCGGCAGTAATCATCACAGCGCCCTTGATGCCCTTAGCGGCGCAGTCTGCCATTACCTGAGGTGTGGCAGAAGCCGGCACGGCAATCACCGCCATATCGATGTCATAAGGGATGTCACGAACACTGGCATAGGACGTGAGCCCGCATACCGTTTTCTCGTTGGGGTTTACCGGGTAGATTGCGCCCCTGTATCCGGTGGTAAGCGGGGTATTAATCATTCGGAATCCCCATTTAGGCGGTGTATTGGAAGCCCCGATAATAGCAATCGAGTTCGCTTTGAAAATAGGGTCTAATTGCTGGACGATTTTACTGGTCATGTGATGCTCCTTGAGGCAAAACTGGTTTTTCTCCGACAGGCTAATATTAGAAAATTATAGCATTTCAGGTTGATAAGGCGCTATTTCAATGAGAGCAAGGGTATTACTTACTCAGGTTGTGTGGATTACTATTGCAATTTTACAGAGTACCCGAAGCAATCTATCTTGTGCCTAAATCCGTATCTCACAGTGATTGCCACGCCCGTCTTCGGCGGACTCGCAATGGTAAAACCGACTAAAAGCAAATAGTACGAGAGAATTAAATATGGCCGAAGATTCAGTTTAAGGTGGGCAATCGGGTGATTTTGTCAGATACGCCCGGCGTCCATATCCTGTTTCATCATGCGGATGAGTTCTGTATTCTGCCGGCGGTGCAGTTGTTCGGCACTATCACCGTGCCAATCATAAAAACCCTTTCCCGTTTTCATGCCGAATTCTCCGCGCTCCACATGTTCTGCGAGAGGTTTCCACGGTTCCGTCCCGTGTTCTTTGGCGACGGTGTATGAAAAGTCCAGCCCGATGAGGTCCATTCGCTTGAAATAACCCGTATAAGTCATCCGGCGTCCGAAGCCGAAAGATATTACATCATCAATCGTCTCCGGCGTGCAGATGCCCTGGTCAACCAGCGCACGGATTGCCAGCGTAATAGCCCCCTGTATGTTGTTGCCGATGAACTTCTAGATTTCTTTATTGAGAATCACCACTTTTTTATGCATGCCGCGGAGCAAGCGCGCTGTCTTCTGGACTACGGCGGGGTCGGTTTTCTGCCCGGCTACAACCTCAACCAGAGGGACAAAATGCGGCGGCTGAAAATAATGAGTGGCAATGACACGCTCCGGGTGTTTGGTTGCCGAGGCGATGTCCGTCACCAGAAATCCTGAGGTGTTGGTTGCCAGAATCGTTGACGGCGGGCATAAATTATCGAGTTTAGCGAAGATTTCCTGCTTCAAACTGAGAATCTCCGGTGCGGCTTCGCAGATAAAATCGGCGTTTTTAACCGCATCCTCAAGGTCAGTAGTGGGATGAAGTCGCCGGTAAGCCGCAGCGGCTTCTTCAGAAGTTATTAATTCTGTCTCTGCCATCAAGTCCAGAGCCTTGCGGGATTGCTCCAGTGCTTTCCGGCTGGTCTCTTTTCCGGTGTTATACATACTTACCTGGTAGCCGAATCGGGCATACTCCACGCCGATGCCAAAGCCCATTAATCCTGCCCCGATGATAGCCACATGTTCAATCCCCGGCTCTTTCATAAGACTCTCCTTGCAGATTGTTTTTTGTTATCACTTACTATAACTTTGCCCCATTCGACTGTCAAACATAGTTTACTATGGGCTTCCGGTAATGTTAGAATACGCTGGAATTAAATCCATCGAGGAGAAACGAGCGATGAAAATTTACGACCTTAGTTTGCCGCTTGGCCCCAATGCCAGCGAGAGAGGGGCAATTGAAATTGTTTACCACGACCATGCTCAGGGAGCAGTGACGATGCGGACCAGTTTTCAATGTGATAGGGATGACCTGCCGGCAGGGTTAGGCTGGGCAGTCGAGACAGCCACTCTGCCGACACACGCCGGAACCCATGTCGATGCCCCCTGGCATTACACCCCGGTCTGTGAGGGCAAGAAAGCCCGGACAATCGACCAGATGCCCCTCGAATGGTTTTATGGAGACGGCGTTGTTCTGGATATGCGCCACAAGCCTCAGGGTAGCGGTATTACGGTGGATGACCTTAAAAAAGCGCTTAAAAAGATTGATTATAAGCTGAAGGCTTGCGATATCGTTTTTATCCAGACAGGCACGGATAAGTACTGGGGTAAAAAGGAATACTTCGATGCCGGTTGCGGAATGACACGGGAATCTACCCTCTGGTTGATTCGGCAGGGTATCAGAGTGGTGGGAACTGATGCCTGGGGATGGGATAGACCATTCTGGGCAATTAGGGAGGAGTTTCGGAAAACCGGTGATAAAAGTATCCTCTGGGGCGCTCATTACGCGGGGATTGAGAAAGAATACTGTCATATCGAGAAACTGGCAAACCTGGATAAGCTCCCCAGTCCGTTCGGTTTCAAAGTTGCCTGCTTTCCTGTCAAGCTACTTAATGCCAGCGCCGGCTGGGTGAGAGTAGCGGCTATTTTCGAGGATTAGCAGGAAAATGCCTGTTTACGTTTACAACAAAAGATAGTAGAATGTGGGATGCTTAGTGTTACAAAAATCAAGTGGCGAGGATGTTAACTATGGACTGTATTTTTTGCAAGATTATTTCCGGGCAAATTCCAAGCGACGTAGTTTACAAGGATGATAAGGTAATTGCCTTCCGCGATATAAATCCTATGGCTCCTGTGCATCTCCTGATTATTCCCAGGGAGCACATCGTTTCCTTGAATGATATCACCGAACAGCAAACAGTACTGGTGGGCCATATGGCACAGGTCGCCAAACAACTGGCAAAACAGCAGGAGATAGCCATCAGAGGATATCGGGTGGTGATTAACTGCGGTCCTCAGGGCGGACAGATAGTACAGCATCTCCACATGCATTTGCTGGGCGGGCGGGAACTTTCCGGAGGGTTAGGGTAAACAGGGAGTACAATACAGGGCCGGGTTTTGAACCCGACCATCCAAGCGGGCAGGTTTCAAACCTGCCCCTACAAGAAATCATTTACACTGATAGACGAAGCGTTCGCAATGACAGATTAAAGCCTTGCCAAAAAATCAGTCAGAATAATATTACCGTTACCGTATCGCCTTTTTCCAGCAGGTCGATGTTTTCCGCAATTTCGATATAGCCGTCTGCTTCAGCGATACTGGTGATTGCCCCCGATTCCTTGAACACCGGCACTGCCTCATCCCCAACCAGCTTCACTGTCAGGAACTGACGCCTGCCGGTACTGCCGGGTACGCGGCGTGAAATTTTTGCCTTTGCGGTATCACCCTTGCGTGGCGGCAGATGCGCCATTTTTCTGATGGCGGGCATCAGGAAAAGATAGGCATTGATAAGACAGGAAGTGGGATAACCGGGCATCCCCATCAGCGGCTTACCATCAATCATCGCAAAAATGGTCGGTTTGCCGGGCTTTACCTGCACGCCGTGAAAGAGGACTTTACCCCATCCCTCGATTACATCCACCAGCAGGTCGCGCTCTCCCACGGACGACCCGCCGGAAAGCACCACGATATCATTCTGCAACGCTTCTTTAATCGTCGCCCGCAACTCCTCGGCTTTATCGCCGGCAATCCCGATGCTGACAGGAACCCCGCCGTTAGTGCTCACCACCGCGGAAATAGTGTGCGAATTTATGTCAAAAAGTTGTCCCGGTTTCAGTTTCTTACCAACCGGCACCACTTCCTCACCGGTCGGAAGCACGGCTATTCTTGGTTTTTCATAGACTTTGATTCGGGTAATTCCCTGCGAGGCGAGCACGCCCACTTTCCCGGCATCCAGACAGGTATCGGCTTTCAGAACAACGGCGCCTGCTTTGATGTCTTCCCCCATCTTGCCGACATTAGTGCCGGGAGTGACCGATTTGAATACTTTAATCTGAGAATTTTCACGTTCGGTGTCTTCCACCATCACTACTGAATCAGCGCCGTTCGGCATTACTGCTCCGGTAGAAATCTGGAGGCATTCGCCGGATTTTATCTTCTTGTCCGGTTTTTCACCGGCATGAATCTCGCCGGTTATTTTGAACAACTTAGGCTTGAATTGACCCGCTCCGAAGGTGTCCTTTGCCTTGACTGCGTAACCGTCCATTGCGGCTCTGTTGAAAGGAGGCACATCCATTAACGCAATCAAATCTTCTGCCAGCACCCGGTTGAGCGCGTTATCAATCGGCACGGCCTCGGTGCGCGTGATGGGCTGAATATATCGGTCGATGACCTCTTTAGCTTCCTGATATGAAATAAGCGCGCCGAAGGGTTTCATCTTGTTGCCTCCCTGAGCAAATGCCCGATTTCGGGCAGGATGATTTTATCCATCGCCAGTTGCGCTGCTTCCAGTGAACCTGGAATACAGATGATAACCTTGCCGTTAATCACACCGGCAATTGCCCGGCTCATGATGCTGGCGGTGCCAAGCTCCTGGTAGGTCAGGCTGCGGAAAAGTTCCCCAAAGCCATCCAGCTTCTTTTCCAGCATCGGTTGAATAGTATCGACCGTGACATCCTTGTGGCTCACGCCCGTGCCGCCGCTGGTGATGATGACCTGTACCGTGTTCTGCTTCAGCAATTCCAGAATTTTGTTCTTTATAGATTGAGCATCATTTTTCAGGATGGCATAGCAGGCTACTTTGTTGCTGCTATCTACCAGCCGCTGCTTGATGAGCTTGCCTGACTCATCAGTCTCTTCAGTGCGGTTATCAGAGGTGGTGAGCACCGCACAGCCTATATTTTTGACTCCCAGCTTTTTGTGTTCGTAATAACTCATCAACAGCTCCGTAAACTACGTTTAGAAATGCGGTTTGCAAAGAATCTCTTTGATGCGCAGGTCAAAGAAGTCGCCGGAATTGACCGGTCTGAGTACGACGGCATAATCAGCGCCTCTGCCAGTGCCGGCAATAGCAATAATATCCTCATCGGTGCGTACCAGTCCGGCATCTGCCGCCATCACACTGATTTCAGTCACTACCTTCATCCCCTGTCCCACGATGCGGAGCGTATTGGCGATAATATCGCCGAGGAGATAGGTATTGAACTTCTTGCGCCATGCGGCGCCCACGCCGGAGAACAGGTGAGTCGTTGTCAGGATTAAGCCGCCGTTCTTCGTAATCTTCTTGCGGTTTTCCTCGGTTACTTCAGGGACATTCGGTACCTTGAAGCCCGCACTGTGTGTAACTGCCACCACTTTTAATCCCTTAAAGACCACGGTGGCGCGTGCGGCGGTATCTCCGAAGGTAGTAGCGACGACAATGGTCTTAATGCCCAGTTCCGCCGCCCGCTTTTTGGCAATGCGCAATACCTCTTCGGTATTATCAGCCCCGGGTTGGTCGAAGTAAACGATTTTTCCTTCCATAGCTCTATCTCCCTTACCCGCATAATTTATAGACAGCTTCAGATTATCATTAATGTGAAAGTGAAATCAAGCAAACGCGACAAAC
>JAQTPO010000020.1:17053-20536 GCA_028712845.1 Dehalococcoidales bacterium
TGGAGCAGGGCTTTGCCTGTGGATGTGCGGGAGGAATATTTCCGACAGGTACAGAGGCAACGCGGCATCGTTATACTGCGGCTTTCAGTGTGAAGCTGGGATGGACTTGTCTTTCTGAGGATAGAAGCAACGAAGAATCTACTCCCTTACTAAGTAGGCTGGGAGACCCTTCGTTTCGCTCAGGGTGATAGCGTTTTTCTTGACACTCCAGAGTGCCGATGTTACACTTCTTTTATATTCACAGATAAACAGTTTCACCGGAAATTATAATGTTCAAGACAATCGGCATTCTCTATCACCCTATGAAGGAAGCGGCGGTCAAGCTGGCAAAAGACATGGAACAATTCCTTACTGCCAGAAAAATCGCGGTATGGTCGTGCTCCGCATGGGAAGGAGACCCCGCCAGAGCAAAAATAAATGGCACCGACCTGATTCTCAGTATCGGTGGGGACGGCACCATTTTGAGAGCGGCACAGGCGGTTGTCCCTGAAAAGACGCCTATTACAGGTATTAATCTGGGCAATCTGGGATTTATGACCGAATTGAGCGTCGATGAGGCAAAAGACAAAATCGGGCTTTTGCTAACCGGCGAAGGTTGGATTGATGAGCGTTCTTTGCTTGAAGCAGAGGTGGCACTGTCTCCGGACAGCCCGCCGCGCACCTTTTACGCCCTGAATGATGTAGTGGTCGCCCGCGGTGCCGTGGCGCGTGTCATTAATATTACCGCCAGTATCGATGGAGAACCGCTGACCACTTACAAGGCGGATGGCGTCATTGTGGCAACGGCAACCGGCAGCACAGGCTATGCACTGGCGGCGGGTGGCCCCATTCTGCATCCGCACTCTAATAACGCTGTTCTGCTGCCCATTATGCCGCACCTTAGCGCTAACTATTGTCTGGTATTGTCACCGGATGCCGTTGTCCGGCTTGGCGTTCAGACGGTGCATCCGGCAACGCTCAGCATCGATGGGCATACGAATCTCCCGTTAAACAGTGGCGCCGTCATTACCGTAAAGCGGAGTAAACATATAATCCGGTTCTTGAGAATTCATCCGGAATCGTCTTTTTACAGCTCTCTGGAAAAACGGTTGAAGGGGAAGTGACAATTGGTTAAGAATAATTCCATTAAAGTAGAAACCGCCAAAATCAGTGATGTACCGCGCATTCACAAGCTCATCAATACTTTCGCCGGACGGGGAGAGATGCTTGCCCGCCCGTTGAGCGAAATCTACGAGAATATCCGTGATTTTGTCGTCGTCAGGAAAGGAAAGCACATCGTCGGTTGTGCCGCATTGCATGTGATGTGGTCGGACCTGGCAGAAATAAAATCGGTTGCCGTCGATGAAGAGCTGCAGAAGCAGGGTGTGGGCAACGAACTGGTTGCCGCCTGCATCGCTGAGGCTAAGGAACTGGGCATCGCTACTATTTTTTGTCTTACTTATAAACCGAAATTTTTCGGGAAAATGGGCTTAAAAGAAGCGGACAAAATGAGCTTGCCGCAGAAAATCTGGACGGAATGTTACCGCTGTCCCAAATTCCCCAACTGCGACGAAACCGCGATGACAATGCAGCTAATTACGAAGGATAAAGAATGAGAGAAGAAACACTATCCACGCAGTTAGTTTATAAGGGATATGCCGTCAATCTTAGAATCGATAATGTCCGGATGCCGGATGGGCGTGAGACACAGCGCACGATTGTAGAGCATGCCGATTGCATCGCTGTGGTTGCCATCGATAAAAATAACAAGATCCTGTTAGTGGAACAGTTCCGCAAGCCGACCGAGAAAGAACTGCTGGAAATCCCGGCGGGCGGCATCGACCCCGGCGAGGATGTGGAAACTGCTGTCATTCGGGAGATGCAGGAAGAGACAGGCTACCTCCCGCAGAAACTGGTGAAATTAGGCGGGTTTTACTCTGCGCCCGGCTATTGCACTGAATATCTCCACCTTTATCTGGCAACCGACCTGGTGCCCAGCCGTTTAGTGGCAGACGACACCGAGGGTATCGAGCTGGTGCGGGTATCGCTCCCGGAAGTCCGTAAAATGATAGGTGACGGTAAAATCTGCGATGCCAAGAGCATCGCCGGATTATTGTTGTATATAGAATACCGGAAGAAGAAATAATCCCTGAAACCAGCCCATTTGTCATTGCGAGAGGTCATTCTGAGGGAGTGAAACGACTGAATGAATCCAGGGTGGTGGGTGGCGTTATTTCCCCTCCCTTCCCTGCGATTCTTCGTTACACTCAGAATGACAGTATGAGAAGGAAAAATGAACCGGAAAAAATTAACCATCAACTACCAGCCCATTGAATGGCTGGGCGATAAAGTCAGAATCCTGGACCAGACAAGACTGCCGTCTGAAGAGGTCTATCTGGAAACCAGCGACTATAAAGAAATCGCCAGCGCCATCAGAGAGCTAAAGGTCAGAGGCGCGCCCTTGATTGGGGTGGCAGGGGCTTATGGTCTGGCTCTCGGCGGCCTGCAAATATATGCAAGAAGCAGTGCGGAGCTTCTGCATAAACTGCATGATGTCGCTCTCGTCCTTATCGGTACCCGTCCCACTGCCCGCAACCTTTTCTGGGCAATCGAGAGGATGGAGCGGGCGGCAAAGGAAGGCAAAAGCATTCCGGGCATCTTAGACATACTGGTTAAAGAAGCCATTAAAATCCACACCGAAGAAGCCGATGCCACCTTGAAGCTGAGCCAGTTCGGAGCGGAATTGATTAAAGACGGTGCTACCATCCTGACACACTGCAATACCGGACCGCTCGCTACTACCGGCTACGGCACGGCGTTAGGCATCATTATTTATGCTCACCAGCAGGGCAAGAAGGTGAAAGTCTTTGCCGATGAAACCCGACCCCTGCTTCAGGGTGCACGTTTGACTACCTGGGAACTGAAAAAAGCCGGCATCCCCGTGACGCTTATCACCGACTCTATGGCAGGGTATTTTATGAAGCAGGGCAAGATTGACTGCGCGATTGTGGGCGCAGATAGAATTGCGGCTAACGGCGACACCGCCAATAAAATCGGGACTTACAGCGTGGCAGTACTGGCAAAAGAAAATGGTATCCCCTTTTACGTGGCGGCGCCTACCAGCACCATAGACCTCTCACTGACGGACGGTAACCAGATTCCCATAGAGAAACGCGGCTCTGACGAAATCACCCGCATCAGAGGCGTTCAGATAGCTCCTGATGGCGTAGCCACTGCTAATCCCACCTTTGATGTCACACCGAATGAATACATCACCGCCATCATCACGGAAAAAGGTATAATAAGAAAACCTTTTGGGATGGGGATGAAAATTTTGGAAGGAGAAGTAAATGCCAAACTCACCTAAAGCTAAAGTCGCCGTCATCGGGGGGACGGGTTTAGAAAACACCTATGTTGAAATATTCGGTTATCCGCTATAATAGAAGCACAGCAAGAGGAGGTGGGGTATGATAACAAAAACAAATGATTCGAGCATAAAAGATA
>JAQTPO010000021.1:0-13202 GCA_028712845.1 Dehalococcoidales bacterium
CTATACTGGGAGCAGTATCTTTTCTCGGCACGATGGGGGGCGCTGTTGGTCCTTTTATTGCCGGCGCAATTTTTGATAAGATGGGGAATTATAACTTAGCTTTTATTATCTGTGCTACTCTGGCTGGAATCGGTCTATTCTCCCTTCCACTTCTGAAAAAACCATCACAAAGAAGGACGCCATGAACCGTGACGAAACACTGAAAGCCGTCAGAACCAATGTCAAGAATGAAAACCTTGTCAGACACATGCTCGCCACGGAAGCTATTATGCGTGCGCTGGCGAGACGCTCCGGCGAGAACGAAGATGAATGGGGCATAGCCGGCTTGCTCCACGATATTGACCTCGAACTTATCAAAGACGATATGAATGTACACAGCAAGCACAGCGCCGAAATGGCAAAACAGCTCGGCGCCAGCGATGCGGTCTGCCACGCCATTCTCTGCCATAATGAAGCTCACGGCGTGCCTTTCGCAGCGATGATGGATAAAGCCCTGTTTTGCACCGACCCGCTGACCGGTTTAATCACAGCCGGCGCATTAGTCCGCCCGGATAAAAAGCTGGCAGGTGTTGAAGCTAAATCAATCAGGAAACGCTTTAAGGAAAAGAGCTTCGCCGCCGGCGCTAACCGGGAACAGATTGCAAAGTTCAGTGACATTGGACTGGAACTGGATGATTTCATTGCGCTGGGACTGGAGGCAATGAAAAGTGCGGCGGGAGAACTGGGGCTGTAAAGACCGGGCTATCTTTCTTGACAAAAGCATTGCCCTGACATAATATTTAGTACCGCCCAATCCCGAACAAGACAAAAGTCACATACCTCCGAACATTGATTTGACTTACAATAAGTTATCGTTTTAACGATATAAAACGGCTGAGACTGAATACTATAAGGAGGTACTGCATGTTAAAAATCAGCACAGACACAAAATTAACTCCTGAGGAAGCCATCAAGAAGGCAATAGAGTTCTTCGGGACGAAAGGTTACAAACTCAAGCCAATAGAACAGACAGCCACATCAGCCAATTTTGAAGGCGGCGGAGGTTTTATCGAAGTTACCGCCTGTGCAGACAAGGGCAAAACTAAAGTGGACATCATGTCGCGCGAGTGGGATTTTCAAGTCAAAGAGTTTATCAAGAAGATTCACTAATTTCCCAAAAATAATAAGGGGGTAAGATAATGGCTTATCAAGCAAAGGATTACAGTTCACTCATCGGTATGGCAGGTTTCAGCGAGACCTTGCTCAAGAACCACTTCACTCTTTATCAAGGCTATGTCACCAATACCAACAAGCTGATGGACACACTCGCTGCAATGCTGAAAGAAGGCAAAACCGCAACCCCTGAATATGCCGAACTGAAGCGGCGGATGGGCTTCGAATTCAATGGCATGCGTCTCCACGAATATTACTTCGAGAACCTCGGAGGAAAAACCCCCATTGATAAAACCGGTAAATTTGCCGGGAAAGTGGCTGAGGCTTTCGGCAGTTATGAAGCCTGGGAGCAGGACTATAGAGCTACCGGCGCTATGCGCGGCATCGGCTGGGTGGTGCTCTATCAGGACATTACGGCCGGCGGACTCTTCAACCAGTGGATAAATGAGCATGAGACGGGACACTTTGCCGGCTGCACGCCCATTCTGGTGATGGATGTCTTCGAACATGCCTTTATGATCGACTACGGACTGAAGCGCGCCGATTACATCGGTTCTTTCTTTAAGAATATCAACTGGGAAACTGTAGGAAAAAGAATAAAATAGGCGTTCTTCAACCGGAGGGAAGCAGAATATGGCTGATTTTGTGGAAATCGGTAAGACAAGCGAACTGACTGACGGCGCAATGAAAGAAATCTCCGTGCAGGGGCAGAATATCCTGCTGGCTTATACCGGTGGTAAATACTATGCAACAGCCAGCCGCTGTCCCCATATGGGGAGTAATCTAACAAAAGGCAAACTCGAGGGCACGGTGGTAACCTGCCCTCTGCATGGTTCACAGTTTGATTTGAAAGATGGCAGTGTCGTCCGCTGGTTAAAAGGTTCAGGTATATTGTCCGCTATGGGCAAGGCGATGTCAGTTATCGGGATAGCATCCAAAACACCAAAGCCACTCATTACCTATGAAGTTAAAATTGAAGACGACCGCATATTGATAAAAACACCGTCAGATTGACACAAGGAGTTTGTTAATGTCTGTATTCAAGATACTGAAGAGCTTCCGCACTATAGCAGTAGTCGGCGTATCTGCCAGCCCTGAAAAACCCAGCAATTCCGTTTTTGATTATCTTGCCAAACACGGCTACAATGTCATTCCTGTCAACCCTACTCTTAATGAAGTGCTGGGGAAAAAATGTTATCCCAGTCTGAGCGCTATCCCGGAAAAGGTGGAGGTGGTTGATATTTTCCGCCGTTCCGAAGATATTCCGCCCATCGTGGATGAAGCCCTCAAAATAGGTGCTAAGGCAATCTGGATGCAGGAGGGCATTGTCAACGATGCCGCCGCAGAGAAAGCGCAGTCCGCCGGGTTACTGGTGGTAATGGACAAATGTATAAAGAAAGAGCACGCCCGTTTGTGAGGGAAAGGACAAAGAGTATAGCCTGGGATTTTCAGGCTACACTCATGCTAATCAGCTCTATTGTTTATATCTATCGTTTTTTACGACTAGCTGAATGCTACTTCCCCTTCCACACCGGGGGTCTTTTCTCGACGAACGCCTTGATGCCTTCACGGCAATCTTCAGTCAGATTTGCCTCTCTAAAAAGCTTATGCGTCCAGTCGGAATGAGCATTAGGGGGAAAATCCATAGAGCCGTAAGTAAGCTCTTTGATACCTTTAAGCGACAGAGGCGCCCCTTTCATAAGTTTTTGCGCCAGTTTCATGGCTGCCGGCATCAATTCGTCTGGAGGCACCACCATGCTTACCAAACCAATTTTCTCCGCTTCCTTTGCATCTATAATTTCACCGGAATACATCAACTCAAGGGCTTTGCTGAGACCAACGATATAAGGTAAAAGGTAAGGACCGGCGCCGGTATCCGGCACAAGCCCTCTACGGGAAAAGACCCAGCCGAAGCGGGCGTTTTCTGAAGCGATTCTGAAATCACACTGGACAGTCCATTCGACCCCCATACCTACGGCAGCGCCGTTAACAGCCGCAATCGTGGGTTTGGGTATGTGAGTAAATCCCCAGCTAGGCAGGGGACTCGGGGGTAAGTTTTCATAAATCATCTTCCGTTTCTCGACCATCGCTTCATTTTCCGCCGCAAGTTTTTCGTCTCTTTGCCCCAGGGTGCCGACATCCGTACCGCCACAAAAAACGCGACCATTACCGGTTATTATCACCACTCTTACTTCGTCATCACGTATAATCTCAGCAGTTATCTCACTCATACGCAGGAGCATTTTCGGGGTGATGGCATTCATTCTCTCGGGACGATTTAAGGTGATAATACCGATGCCATTTTCTTTGGTGTATAAAATATTCTGGTCTGTCATACGTGTTATCTCCTTGTATTTTAATAGTGGACTCACTATACAGGCTAAGGGAAAGACTCTCTGAGTTTTCTTTCCGCTCCTTTTTCCCGCCAGTGCTTAAACCATTTTCTCCCTTGTTGAAACGGGATTAAAAATACAGAGTTACTTTCTGCAACCGGCTGTTAGATTATGGGCGATTTTTCAATCGTCTGTTCGCGAGCGGGCCCCACGCAGATAAGGTTGGCAGGACACCCTGCCAGTTCTTCAAGTCGCTTGACATATTTCTTAGCCGCCGCCGGCAGGTCATTGAATTTACGAATATCTTCGGTCGATGTTAGCCATCCGGGTAATTCTTCATAAACCGGTTCACATTTTCCCAGAATAGCGATATTGGCAGGGAAGTAATTAATAATCTTATCGCCAAGTTTGTAACCAGTGCATACCTTCAGTGTCGGTAAGGTATCCAGTATGTCAAAGCGCGTGATTGCCATACCGGTGAAACCATTAATTCTCCGGCTGAAACGCGCAGCAACACCATCGAACCAGCCACAACGTCTCGGTCTGCCGGTAGTCGTACCAAACTCATGCGCTCTCTCCCTGATTTGGTCACCGATTTCATCTTTCATCTCCGTGGGAAAAGGACCGCCGCCTACTCGTGTGCAATAGGCTTTGAAGACACCCAATATTCTGCTGATTCCGGTAGGTCCGATACCGGAACCAATGGAAGCTCCACCCGCAATCGGAGATGACGAAGTGCAATAAGGATAGGTGCCGAAATCAGGGTCAAGTAGTGTTCCCTGAGCGCCCTCCAATAGTACGAGTTTGCCTGCTTCCAGTGCCTCGTTCAACATTACTGTGGTCTCACAGATGTACGGCGCAAGACGCTCGCCGTACTCGATATATTCGTTATATACCTGTTCCAACGACAGAGAATCAGTGCCATAAATTCTGGTCAGAATCAAATTCTTCTGGTCGAGGACAATGCGTAATTGCTCTTTAAATGCTTGTTTATCCAGTAAATCACCCACCCGAATGCCACGGCGGGCGGTTTTATCCGAGAACACAGGCCCGATACCCTTATGTGTCGTACCAATTGCCTTACTGCCTAATGCTTTCTCTTCGAGTTCATCAAACATCAGATGGTAAGGCATTATCAGATGGGCACGGTCACTGATAAATAAACGCGCAGGCGACGCATCAATCCCTTTTTCCGCCAGGGTACTAATTTCCTTAAATAGAACTTTCGGGTTGATGACTACACCGTTACCGATAACGGAGACAGCGCCCGATGAAAAAATACCGGATGGAATCAAGTGTAGCGCAAATTTGCCAAAGCGATTAATGACTGTATGTCCTGCATTATCACCACCGGAGAAACGGACGACAACATCTGCCTTCTCCGCCACCATGTCAACTACTTTCCCTTTCCCCTCATCTCCCCACTGAGCGCCGATAACAGCTATGACTGGCATTATTCCTCCCAATTAACCGGATTTTGTTTTCTTCCAAACAAAAAATAACCTCTGGCCCGCTGTAACAAAGCTAAGAACAGCAATTACCGCCAGAGTGATGAGCAAAACATTATTGAACCTGCTGAGCAGTAGCCCAATAGACAGTATAACCACTCTTTCAGGTCTAGTAAAGACCCCGATCTCACAGTCAATATCGATTGCCTCCGCTCTTGCCCTGATATAGCTGACTAATTGCGACCCGATCAAAGCGATACCGGCAAAAGCTACTCCCCAAATGGACGATTGATTAACATACAGCACCATAATGCCGATGAGAACTGCCGCCTCAGAAAGACGGTCGAGCGTAGAATCAAGCACGCCCCCGAAACGCGTGACCTTATTAGTGCGGCGGGCAAGCGCCCCATCCAGCATATCAAACAATCCGGCAAATAGCACCACAAAACCAGCAGCAAACGGATGTCCGAAGGCTATCAGCACAGCCGCTACAACTGTTATCAAAAAGCCGAGACAGGTAACAGCATTCGGGGTAATGTGAGTCTTCACCAGAATAGCCACGACCGGGTCGGCAAAATATCTGCCTAACGCTCTTCGCATGCCCTGTAAATTTGCCATATCACCTTTTATCGTTTCAGGAACGCACCCTTTCTATTGTTTTGCCGTAGTAATCCAGTACTCGCTTCGATACATCTTCCCAGCTATATTTACTCGCCGTAATAATACCCTTCTGCCCCATCTGTAAACGCTTTTCTTTATCATTCAGCAGTGTCAGGAGCGCATCGGATAATACACGACTGTTCATTGGCGGCACCAGCAAACCTTCTTCGCCGTTTGTGACTACGCTGGCAAAGCCTTCGATGTTTGTTGCCACGATGGGTCTGCCGGTTGCCATTGCCTCCAGTAAAATCAGCCCGAAACTCTCCCGGCTGGTGGCAGGTGCACAGAAGATATCCGCAGTACGGTAGTAACTCGGCTGTTTTGCATAATGCACCATGCCGGTGAAAACCACATCGGGAAGGCGGACATCTTTAACCCATGCTTCGTACCGTTTATGCAGTCTGGTCCCGGGCCCGCAGATGATAAGCCGTGTATTCGGCATCTGGCGTTTTACTTCTATGAAAGCTTTCAACAGGTAGTTTATGCCTTTACGGAACTCCAATCTCCCCATAAAAACGATATTTTGTTTGCCGTCACAAAATTCCTCAATCAGCGGAACATCCGGCTTGAAGTGCTTTAAATCAACTCCATTGGGGATAATCTCATAATCGCCTGGCACGAATTTACTGACGTAATCCGCCGCCGGTTTTGAAACGGCAATATGTCCGTGTAATTTACGCGCGCGCCGGCTCAACATCCAGGTTGTGATCGGTTTGCCCCAGTCGTAACCCGGTTTCCCCTGTGCAGCGTGAAAAGTGCCCACATTAACTGTATTAGAAAACCGCAATGTTGCGCTGCATAACATCGGCATAAAAGGTTCGTGAAGATGAACGACATCGAACCTCTCCGCTGCCAGTACTTCTTTGATAGTAGGAGCTAAATGGAGAGAGATGGGAATACGAATAATTGAATCGCTGGCAGGGATTGGGAACGGCCTGCCGATGCGTATAAACTGGTCACCGAAGTCATTAACTACTCTAGAAGCAGGCGCTATAACCTTCACCTCATGTCCCATAACGGTGAAATTGCTATAAAGTGAAGTAATATGACGTCCAACCCCACCCGGATGGGAGAAATCATAAGGAGATACCAGCGCAATCTTCATAAGTTACTGTCCAGCAAAAAGCTCAACTTCACCTTTAAGAATGCCTTTACTTTTTAGGTATTTTAGTTTCTTTAGGTAGTTTATTCTCCGCGATAAATTTTTCCGTCTCAGCGTGAGCCTTATCATCCGAGTACTGAACCGGCGGCGATTTCATGAAATATGATGAAGGCGCAATTAGAGCCCCTTTTAGTCCCTTATTCATTGCTAGTTTGCAGCAACGGATAGCATCGATGACTACGCCTGCTGAGTTCGGACTATCCCAGACTTCGAGCTTCAATTCCAGATTGAGCGGAACATCACCGAAGGTACGTCCCTCCATCTTGATGTGGCAGTATTTGCGGTCCAGGAGCCAGGGTACATAATCACTGGGGCCTACATGGATATCTTCCGGAGGAAGTTTAAAATCGAGCTGTGAGATAACAGCATTGGTCTTAGAAATCTTCTTGGATTCCAGTCTTTCTCTTTCCAGCATATTGAGGAAGTCAGTGTTTCCACCGAAGTTCAACTGATATGTTCTCTCCAGTTTAACACCACGTTCACGGAACAGATGGGTCAGGACACGGTGCACAATCGTAGCGCCAACCTGCGACTTGATGTCATCGCCGATTACAGGCAAACCCCTTTCCGCAAATCGCTCTCCCCAATCTTTCTGCCGTGCAATGAAGACCGGAATGCAATTTACCATACCGCAACCAGCATTAAGTATCTGTTCCACATACCACTTGGTCGCCATCTCTGAGCCAACAGGCAGGTAATTAAGCACTACATCAGTCTTTGTTTCTTTGAGAATTTTAACGATATTGGCAGTGGGACCAGGTGCTTTTTCAATAATCTGGGAGAGATATTTGCCAAGTCCATCATGTGCCATACCACGATTGACTATTACACCGGTTTTCGGTACATCAGAGAACTTAATCGTGTTATTGGGTTTTGTATAAATTGCCTCCGCCAGATCTTTGCCCACCTTGTTCTTGTCAATGTCAAAGGCGGCAACAAAGTTGATATCACTGACGTGATAACCACCGAGATTGACATGCATCAAACCGGGCACAAATTCATCCTCTTTGGCGTTCTGATAAAAATGAACACCCTGCACTAGCGACGAAGCGCAATTACCTGCACCAATGATAGCAACATTAATTTTCCCCATTAGTTCCTCCTCTTTGGTTAGCACAGGTTTCCCCGACTAGCCCGACTATTATTCGTACCACATAGGGCGGGTGGTGTCAAGCTAATTGAATACTTTCTCAGGTTGCCATTGTTTATGCTCAGAATCAAAACGTAATATCCCCAGCAGACTGCCATTCCATGTATAGGCGCGGCAATAATCACCCCCGACTCTTAATGATACATCTTCTTCAAGCCCTACCAGCGCGCCGTTGCGGATTGCCTGCTCCTTTTTCTCATTGACAATTACGGCTGACCAGTGAGACAGAATGCTATCCATCGGGTAAAGCAGGCTCTCCCAATAGCCTCCCTCGCAAGCTTCCTGAAAACGTTCCGGCGATACTGCTTCATTGATGTCAAAAATACCACATCTTGAACGCATCAGACTTTTCAGACTGGCGCCGCAACCCAAAGCCTGTCCTAAATCATTAGCCAGCGAGCGGATATATGTCCCTTTGCCACAGGTTACCACGATGGTCAGGATTGGAGATTGCCACTCTTTCAATTCCAATGAGTGAATCTTAGCAGTGCGGCTCTTCCTCTCAACACAGATGCCAGCTCTCGCCAGTTCATAGAGGGGTCTGCCCCGATGTTTGACAGCGCTGTACATCGGCGGGGTCTGATTAATAACACCACGGAATGAATTCAACGCAGTCTCCAGTTTATCCAGGGTGATGCCGGAAGCGTCACCCCTCTGGGTCACTTTGCCTTCACTATCGTAAGTGTCTGTCGTGACACCAAGCTCAATCTCTGCACAGTATGTCTTAGTGGTATCCATCAAATATTCAACCAGACGCGTTGCCTGCCCCAGACAGACAGGTAGAACGCCGACTGCCATAGGGTCGAGAGTGCCGGCATGCCCGACTCGTTTTTCGCCTGTCAACCGTTTCACCATTGCGACGATGCTGAAGGATGTTTTCCCCGACGGTTTATTGATATTCAGTATGCCATCCATACCAGCGCCCGTCAGGACTGCGCGCCCTCTTCAGAAGCGATTTCATCAATGATTCTGAGCACCTTGTTTGCCTTTTCAATCGTCTCATCCAGTTTGAAATTGAGTTCAGGAATACGTCTGGTCTTCAAACGTTCCCCTAACTCGTGGCGGATGTAACCGGAGGCGGATGCCAATGCCGTTAGTGTCTCTTTTTTTTCAATATCAGTGCCCAGACGGCTCACAAAGACCTTGGCGTATCTCATATCGGAAGAAATTTGAACAGCGGTTATAGAAACGAAGCTGCCAAGTCTCGGGTCTTTGACTTGGCGCTGTACTAAATCACTGATTTCCTGGCGAAGGAGACTATTCAATCTCTCTTTACGATATGTCATCTCCCTACCTCTTTAGCCTGATTTTTCGTTGCGGAAGAACTCCAGAATGTCCCCGACCTGAAAATCGCCGAAGCCTTGTATGCCCACACCACACTCATAGCCGGTAGCAACCTCCCGGACATCATCTTTAAAACGGCGCAGACTGCCGATGGCGCCCTCATAAACCTTCTGTTTTCCCCGCATCACTCGCACTGAACTATTTCTGGTGGCTTTACCGTCGGTAACGAAAGTCCCCGCCACCTTTTCCTTTTTGCCGGCGGTGAAGACTGCCCGTATCTCACCATGTCCATCAACCACTTCCACAAAAGTAGGCGTCAACATACCCTTCATAGCTTTCTTAACATCATCAACCATATTGTAAATAATATCGTAGAAACGGAGGCTGACCCCCTCCCGTTCCGCAGAACTCTTAGCACCGGGTCCAGCACCAGTATTAAAGCCGATGATAACCGCTTTGGAGGCAATTGCCAGCAGGATATCACTCTCATTAACATTACCGGTGCTACTGTGAATAACTTTGACTTTCATCTCATCCGATGATAATTTTTCCAGTGACGCCTTGATAGGCTCAATGCTACCCTGGACATCGGTTTTGAGAATAATGCTTAACTCTTTAACCTTGCCGGCACTAATCTGGTCATACACGTTGGTGAGGCTCACCGTTTTGGAGAAAGCCGCTTCTTTCTCAATTTCCTGACGGCGCCTGACAATTATCGTCTCAGCCTCTTTCTCATCGCTGACCACGGTCATCACATCACCCACTTGAGGCACACTGCTCAAACCAAGCACTTCAACCGGGGTTGATGGAGTCGCCCGCTTGACACGTTTCCCTGCATCATTGAACATCGCTTTGACTCTACCCCAGTTCTCACCCACGACAATTGTTTCTCCCACCTTCAATGTACCTGAGCTTACCAGCACAGTGAAGAGAGCGCCTCTGGTCCTGTCCATTTCCGCCTCAATCACAGTGCCTTCCGCCGGCTTGGAGGGGTCGGCTTTAAGCTCTCCCAATTCCGCTACTACCATCAGGTTTTCCAGTAAATCGGAGATGCCCTTCTTCTCTTTTGCGGAAACGGGCACACTGACCGTATCTCCACCCCAGTCCTCAACCACCAGACCGACTTCTGCCAGTTGTTGCTTAACGCGGTCTGGATTGGCGCCGGGTTTATCAATCTTGTTAATTGCCACCACAATCGGCACGCCTGCAGCGCGGGCATGGTCAATTGCTTCCAGAGTCTGCGGCATCACACCATCGTCCGCCGCCACAACGAGGACGGTAATATCGGTCACCTGGGCGCCGCGAGCGCGCATAGCCGTGAAGGCTTCGTGTCCGGGCGTATCCAGAAATGTAATCTTCTGTCCATTGAAATCCACCTGATAAGCACCGATGTGCTGGGTAATCCCGCCGGCTTCGCTATCCACGACATTAGTCTTCCGGATGGCATCCAGCAATTTCGTTTTGCCGTGGTCAACGTGTCCCATAATGGTCACGACCGGTGGTCGCGGGACCAAGCCAGCTGTTTGGTCAGCTTGCTGAGCATGCTGTTTTGCGGCTTCGCTGGGGTGATTGCCTTTGCCGGCAACGCGGCGTTTGAGATGCGCTTCGAATCCCAGGTCTGTCGCGACTGCTGAGGCAGTCTTAAAATCGACAACCTGATTAATGTTTGCCATAACCCCGGTTCTCATCAGGCGTTTTATAATATCGACAGGACTGACCTTCAGCAGGTCAGACAACTGACGCACACTGATAGCCTGTGAAAATTCTACGATAGCGGGCTTCTGTGCAGAAACTTCACTCGCAGTTTTTTCATCGGCTGTTTTACCGGCATCACTCTTATTTTCGGAGTTGACCACTATTTACTTCCCATCAGAGTTTATTTGCGTATTCTTGCAATTGCTGGCGGTCTTGCTGAGTTAACGTAGTGCGCATTACATATCCCAGACGGTCGCCCTTCAGACCGTTTTCCCAGCATTCTTTTGCTTTACACAGGTAAGCGCCGCGTCCCGGTTTCTTACCGCTTGTATCCACCATCACTCCGGTATCTGTCCTGACAATGCGGACAAGCTCCCGCTTTGCCTTCACCTGCCGGCAAACTATACAGGTACGTTGAGGCACACGCTTGATTGGGTTAGCCTGGGTATCAATATGTTTCTCCCTCTTCATCCTCAACGACAAACTCCTGCCGGCGGCCTTTTCTCCCTCTAACCCCATCATCCTCTTTCCCTTTCACCTGCCCCTTCTTTTTCTTCTTTGCTTTACTTTCGGGCTGACTGGCTTTGGGCCCTAAAATATCTTCGGCAAAGCGAAGTTCCACCTTAGGGGATACGGCTTTAGTCTCAAAACTAACCGGTTTGCCAACTACGACTTCTTCTACCGGTTCCGCTTTTTCTTCTGCCTCTTCTTCAGCAGAGACCTCTTCCGCTTCTTTTTCAACTCTTACCTTCACCGGCTCAGGTTGAACAAGCAACTCCTCTTTAACAGCTTCTTCCTCTTCGGCTTCCACCAATGGTTTAGCGGCGGCTCTCTCCGCTTCATACACAGAGGCGGGTTTGATATCAATCCGCCAACCGGTTAACTTTGCCGCCAGGCGGGCATTTTGCCCTTCCTTCCCTATCGCCAGCGAAAGCTGTCTATCAGGGACAATAACGGTTGCCTGACCTTCGGTTTTATTTAGTTCCACAGCCACAATTTGTGCCGGGCTAAGAGAACTGGCAATAAAAGCAAACGGGTCGGAGTTCCATAACACGACATCTATCTTCTCGCCGCTCAACTCGCTGACGATATTCTGGATACGAATACCGCGCAGACCGACGCAACACCCGACAGGGTCAATACCGGGTTGACGCGCCGCCACGGCTACCTTGCTTCTGAAACCGGCTTCACGCGCGACTGATTTTATTTCCACGGTTCCGTTTGAAACCTCGGGGACTTCCAGTTCAAAAAGACGTTTTAACAGTTCGGGATGAGAGCGGGATATTATCACCCTGGGACCACGAGGCATTTTGGCAACTTCAACCATATAGACTTTCAGCCGCTGCCCCACTCTGTACCGTTCATTGGGCATCTGCTCATTCGATGGTAAAACCGCCTCAACCCTGCCGAGGTCAATCAGCACCTGTCTGGGTTCGATACGCTGTACCACACCGCTGACAATATCACCCGACTTGCCGGCATATTCTTCAAAAATAGCGCTGTGCTCGGCTTCGTGAAGACGCTGGAGAATAACCTGCTTGGCAGTTTGCGCGGCGATGCGGCCCGCATTCTGCGGCGTTGACTCTACCATAATCGCTTCACCGAGCTGGGCATCCTCTTTTATTCGGCGAGCTTCAGCCAGCGATATTTCCTGTTGCAGGTCTGAAGGTTTGGCGACAACAGTCTTTTCCGCCCACACTTCAACTCTGCCGGTGTTGCGGTTGATTTTAGCCTCTATATTCTGGGTAGGCGAGAACGCTTCTTTACGATAAGCCGATACCAACGCGGACTCAACCGCTGAGATTACTACCTCTTTAGGCAGGTTCTTCTCAGCCGATAACTGCGTGATAGCGAGCAGAAACTCGCTTTTCATCTCAGGTTAAGCCTCCATTATTTTTTCTCATCAAGAAAAAAAGTGGGAATTTCACCCACTTCAAACAAATTAGGAGTATAGCACATTTCAAACAATTAGGCAAATTTTTTGGGGTACTATCATATGACAGGACACCATCAGTCCTACCCTAGAAATCACACCACCACTGGGTTATAATAATAACTACCCGCTTTTGGCTCTCTCTGTTCCGATTTTTCACGATAAGAGCGGGTTACTGTGTGTATCAAGAAAATATGAATACTAAATCAGACCAACTTAAAAAAGCTGTTGTCCGCCAGGTTGACGCTGACAGGTCACAGCTGAAAGAGCTTGCTCTGAAGATTCACGCCAACCCCGAACCCGGTCTGCAGGAGTTCAAGGCAAGCGGTTGGCTGATCGATTATCTTACTGAAAAAGACTTCACCATCGAGCGTGGTATCTGTGA
>JAQTPO010000021.1:13302-20518 GCA_028712845.1 Dehalococcoidales bacterium
CGCCTGGAATATAAACCGGATGACTTACGTTATGCCAGTATGCGCAATAATATAACGCTGGCTCGACTTTATGCTGAGAATATGCGCCTTATCGGCAGAGAGGTGAACTTCCCTGAATCACAAACTCCTCTTAATACAGGAAGCACGGATATGGGCAATGTCAGCCAGGTAACAGCGGCAATACAGCCGTTGGTAGCGATTGCGCCGAAAGGTATATCAGTGCACTCGCCGGAGTTCGCCACTGCGGCGGGGTCGGAAGTCGGCATCGATGGCATGTGCGCTGCCGCTAAAGCGCTCGCGATGACAGTGGTTGACCTCCTATCCAACTCAGCCACTTTACAAAAGGTTAGAGACGAATTTAAACAGGGAAATGAACAGGAGAACACATGATAATTGCAGTTGACGCTTCGGGCGGAGAATACGCTCCGCATGAAATAGTAAAGGGTGCCGTGAAAGCGGCTCAAGATTTCAAAATCGGGATTGCGCTGGTTGGTAAGAAAGAGATTCTCCACGTGCAGGCAAGCCGCTACATGAAAAAACTGGATATCCGCATTATCGATGCCGACGAGGTGATTGAAGATGAGGAATCGCCGATTGAAGCCGTGACTAAAAAGCAAAACTCCTCGATTGTCGTGGGCATCAACATGGTAAAATCAGGGCGGGCATCCGCTTTTGTTTCCGCCGGCAGCACCGGGGCGGTAATGTACGCCGCCTTCGCCATGCTGGGCAGAGTAGAAGGCATTGAGCGCCCTGCCATCGGGAGTATTATCACCATTAATATTACCAGTCCGTTCCTCCTGCTGGACTGCGGCGCCAATCCCAATTGCCGACCCAAACACCTCCTGCAATTCGCCCAGATGGGTAATATCTATGTCAGGGAGGTTTTTCGTGTCCCTTCGCCACGAATCGCCCTGCTTAATAACGGCGAGGAAGAGAAGAAAGGCAATCAGCTCACGCGTGAAACCTATCAGGTGCTAAAAGCATCGGATTTGAATTTCGTCGGCAATATCGAAGGACAGAATCTCTCCAAAGGAATGGCTGACGTCGTGGTGACAGACGGGTTTACCGGCAATATCGTCCTGAAAACTCTGGAAGGCGTGGGGGAAGCCTTTCTGAAATTAAAAAACATCGGGCAGGTACCCTCTCCCACAGATTCCATTCAACTGGACGTCGGGTTTGGTTCCCTGGTGAAAAGAATCGATTACCGCGAGTCCGGAGGAGCCTGCTTGCTGGGATTAAACGGCAATGTTATTATTTCTCACGGGCGCAGTAAGGCGAAGGCAATCAGAAACGCCATCGGGATGGCGAAACAGAGCATCGACCGTAATGTGTGCCGGATTATTCAGCAATATAAATTCACCGAGCCGATTGTGCCTACTGAAACAAACGGCGAATCAAATACGTAATCATTTTTTGGTTCCAAGTTCGGCTGGAAACGCCATACTGAGCGACTTGTCCTGAGTGAAATCGAAGGAAGCGAATGTATCTAGTAATTAAAGGAGAAAAAACTGGATTCTTCGCCCCGCTTTTATCAGGACTCAGAATGACAAGAAAAAGTGAGAATCGACCGATGCAAGAAAATATCTACGAGGTTATCATTATCGGGGGTGGCCCTGCCGGACTCACCGCAGGGCTTTATGCTTCCAGAGCAGGACTCTCCAGCTTTTTGATTGAAAAAGGCATCTTCGGCGGGCAGATAACCTATGCCGAGCATGTAGAAAATTTCCCGGGATTCCCACAGGGCATCAGCGGACTGGAATTAGGTGAAAAAATGCAGGAACAAGCGACCAGGCATGGGCTAAAGACATTATCTGCTGAAGTAACGGGACTGGAGATTCAGGAAACACTTAAAACCGTAAAAACCACCGACGGTAATTTTACCGGGAAAGCAGTCATTCTGGCAGGCGGCGCCGTTCGGAGAAAACTGGGAGCTACCGGCGAAGGCAGACTGACAGGTAGAGGCATCTCTTATTGTGCCGTATGTGACGGCGCTTTTTTCCAGGACCAGGCGGTAGCGGTAATCGGGGGTGGTGATACTGCCATCACCGAAGCACTGCACTTAACCAAATTTGCCTCTAAAATTACTATTATCCACCGGCGTGACCAGCTCCGCGCAACGCAGATTCTCAAGGAAAAAGCTCAGAGCGAACCGAAAATAGATTTCCTCTGGGATACAACGGTTTCGGCAATCGAGGGCAGTGACACGGTACAACAGATTAAACTGCTGAATATCAAGACCGGCGAGAGTTCAACCCTACAAGTCGGCGGCGTCTTCATCTCCGTAGGGACTAATCCGGATACAGATTATGTAAAGGGAATTCTGCCGCTGGATGAATCGGGTTATATCATCACTAATGAAAAAATGGAAACGTCAATCCCGGGGGTATTAGCCGCCGGCGATATCCGCCATAATTCCGCCCGTCAGGCAATCACCGCCGCCGGCGATGGCGCCACTGCCGCCATCTACGCTCAGAAATATTTAACCGAGGGCGTGCTATAATTTATTCCACTAAACTATCATGTAAAGTATAATTACGGAAAGGGAGAAATCATGAAAGTTGTTTTTATGGAAGATGTGCCTAATGTAGGCAAAGCCGGTCAAATCAAAGATGTTGCCGATGGCTACGGCAAAAACTTTTTGATACCGCGAAAACTGGCGGTGCCCGCCAGACCTAATGATATAAAAGCCGTTGAAACACAAATCAAAGCAAGAGCGCGGATTGCCGCCAAAACGGAAGCTGAGATGAAAGCCCTTGCCGGGGAACTGGAAGGCAAAGAAATTATCATTAAAGCTAAAGTTGGACAACAAGAGCGTCTCTATGGTAGCATCACCTCGGCTGATATTTCTGCCGGGTTGGAAAGCTCGCTTCATGCGGTGGTTGACAAACGGAAAATCGAATTGGCTGAGCCAATCAGGCAGATCGGCAGCTACGAAGTGCCTATTAAACTGGGCAAGGACATTGCCGCTAAAATCAAGGTTACCGTAGTTGATGAAAAACCGGCTCAATAAATCATTTCTTTAAGCTATCAGGAGCAAATCATCGTGTATAACGATAAACTCCCCCCTCATGACCTTTCTGCCGAGGAAGCGGTCATCGGTTCGCTGTTGATTGATGGTGCGGCAATATATGAGATTGCCACCCTTCTCCAGAAGGCTGACTTCTACCATGAGCCGCACCAGTGGCTCTATGAAGCCTGCTTGACTCTTTATCAGCGCAGCGAATCAATCAATCAGATAACCGTCGCTCAAGAACTGGACCGTCTGGGCAAATTAGAACAGTGCGGCGGTGTGGCTTATCTATCGCATTTAATCTCCGTTGTGCCCACACCTCTGGACATTCAGGATTACGCTCAAATAGTTTACCGTCTGTCAATCAGCCGGCATCTCATCACCGCCGGTCAACAAATCAGCAACATCGGTTATCAGGCAGAAGCCGAACCGCGTAGCAGTATCAGCAAAGCGGAAGATATTTTACTGAAGTTGAGCCAGACCAGGGGAACGCGTGATTTTCTGCATGTCCGTCAGGTCCTGGACCTGTATTTTGAACCGCATCCTGCTACTGAAGAAGGTCAAACGGAGCCTATACAAAAAGTGATGTCCGGTTTCAATGCGCTGGATAACATCACCGGCGGATTCCAGCGCTCTGATTTAGTAATTGTTGCCGGCCGCCCCGGCATGGGAAAAACCTCTCTTGCCCTGAATATTGCCCGTAACGCCTCCGTCGAGCAAAATGCCTGCGTGGCAATTTTCAGTCTGGAAATGTCAGGGGAAGAACTGGTCACGAGGCTCATCTCCAGCGAAGCCAGCGTCCTCTCTGCTCATGTCCGGCTCGGTATGCACTCGGAAATGGATGAAAGGAAAATCTTGAGTGCCATCGGAACTCTTTCTGAAACCAAGATTTATATCGACGATTCCCCGAAACTGCGCATCTCCGAAATACGCAGTAAAGCCCGCCGACTCCTGTATGAACAGAAAGTGAATCTGATTATTATCGACCATCTGGGACTGATTGACTCCGATTTCCGCACGGACAACCGCGTACAGGAAATCAGTTATATCACCCGCAACCTGAAAGCTCTGGCGCGTGACCTGCAGGTGCCGGTGATTGCGGTTTCGCAATTGAGCCGCGCCGCTGAAGCCCGACAGGACCGCCAACCTCAGCTTTCGGACCTGAGAGACAGCGGTAGTATCGAGCAGGACGCTGACGTGGTCATCTTTATTTACCGTCAGGACTACTACTATCCCACCAGGGAGAAATGGGAAGCCGAGCATCCTGATAGGGAATACCCCGAAGGTATTGCAAGTATCAACGTCGCCAAACACCGTAACGGTCCCACCGGTGAAGTCAGCATCCATTTCACGCCGAAGTATTATAGATTCGAAAATATTGCCGCCCAGGAAGAAAGTCTGCTATGAGCGAGTTCAAGGGTTTTCCTGCCAGAATGGAATTTACGCCGGTGCCCAATGTCTTTCTGAGCAATCTGCTTCCGGAAATTACCGATATTGCGGAACTGAAGGTAACACTGCATCTTTTCCGTCTGCTCTATTTCAAAAAAGGGTACCCGAAATTTGTCACCTTTAATGAACTGGCAGGCGATATCAGTCTCATCAACAGCATCAAAGAGACGGGAAAACAGACTGAGGCAACACTCCACCATGCTCTGGAACTAGCTACGCAAAGAAAAACAATCCTGCACATCACGGTTGAAGACGGGAGCAGTGAAGACATTTATCTGTTAAATACCGAGACGAATATAGAAGTTATAACTAAGATTCAGAATGGAGAAATTCATCTCTCCGGACTGGAAACAAAGCACGTATCCCCCGAAGTGATTACGGAAAAACAACCGAATATCTTCACCCTGTATGAGGAAAACATCGGCTTGCTGACCCCGATGATTGCCGAGCAACTGAAGGTTGCTGAAAATGACTACCCGGAACAATGGATTAAGGATGCCATTAAAGAAGCGGTCAATGCCGGCAAACGGAACTGGCGCTACATTTCCGCCATTCTGGAACGCTGGGCAACCGAAGGCAAAAGCGATGGAACACATCTCAGAGATTTTAAAAAAACAGACCCTGACAAATTTATCAAAGGCAAATATGGTCATGCCGTCAAACGCTGAAGCCACGACGCCCGAAGAGCTTTGCCCGATTTGTAAGGGGACCCGATTCGTGCACCCGCTGCTGGCGCCGGGCAAACCGGACTACAGCCGGATTGTGCCCTGCCGCTGTGTGGAGCAAGATTCGGATACCAAACGCCAGTCCCGACTGCAAAAGTACAGCAATCTGGGCACACTGACACGTCTTACCTTCGACAATCTGAATCCTGAAGGTAAAACCAAAGACACCGCCAGTCAGGAACAGTTCAGGGGAGTTTATGAGGCAGCAAGGGCGTTTGCGCTGAAACCGGAGGGCTGGCTGGTCATTACCGGTCCTTCAGGATGCGGTAAAACCCACCTGGCTGCTGCCATCGTCAATGAATGTATCGCACAAAAAAGAACCGCCTTTTATGTCACCACCCCCGACCTTTTAGACCATCTGCGCGCCAGTTTTAGCCCCGGTAGCGATATGCCCTATGACGAGTTCTTTGAACAGGTACGAAACACCCCGTTGCTCATCATGGATGACCTGGGCGCCCAGTCCAGCACACCCTGGGCAAAAGAAAAACTCGACCAGTTACTCAATCACCGTTATGCCAACCGGCTACCCACTGTCATTGTTTCCATCGTTCCTATCGAAGAACTGGAGGACAGGGTGCGCAGTCGGTTAACCAATACCGATTTCTGTCAGATACACACCATCGGCAGCAAGCCCCCAGCGCTGTATTCTTACGGCTGGGCGCCATGGTTCGAGCTACAAAAGAAGATGACTTTCGAAAGCTTCGATTGGAAACGGGTCAATTTACCGCTCGTCCAACGTCAGAATCTCGAAACGGCATATAATCTGGCGCTCGATTTTGCGAAATCACCCGATGGCTGGCTGGTATTCGCCGGTGTCAATGGTTGCGGCAAGACTCATCTGGCGTCAGCCATTGTCAATTACCGTTACAAACTTACGAAACCCGCCCTGTTTGTAGTGGTGCCTGATTTCCTCGACCACCTGCGCTCTACCTTCAGTCCGGACAGCAAGATTTCTTACGACCAGTTTTTTGAGAGTGTCAAAAGCGCCGAACTGCTGGTGCTGGATGACTTCGGTGAGCAGGCGGGCACGCCGTGGGCGCAGGAGAAGCTGTATCAGGTCATCAATCATCGTTACAACGCCCGTCTGGCAACCGTCATTACGACATCCAGTTCACTGGATGAGATTGAGAACCGTATCAGTTCCAGACTGGTTGACCCGAAGATAAGCGTCCTCTTTAATGTCATGGCGCCTGATTTCCGCGGCGATCGCACTTCTCAGAAGAGAACCTACCGCTCTCCGAGAAAAAGCTAGTAATTCCTATTTACAGGGTACTACTTGCTTATAGTGGCACATAAAAGAGGAAAGCCCTTACTACATCCCAATGTCATCCCGTACTTGATACGGAATCCATATTAATCGCTGGATACCTGCTGGAGTTTACCCCGTACGCAGTTACGGGGCTGGAATGACACTGCGGTTTCAGATTGCCGCGCTTCGCTCGCAATGGTTAACAGGTGAAATTTGCACAGTAAACAGTCACTGGAGTAAAATAAATTGATTCTGCTGGAACAAGAAGGGTTGTGATGATAGATCATTCCGTACTTGTGCTGAACCAGAACTACGAGCCATTAAACATCTGTCACGTACGGCGGGCTTTGGTGCTGATTTACCAGAGCAAGGCTGAGATGCTGGAAAATGGCTATGGTTTTGTGCACACTGCCAGCAGAGAAGTGCCCATCCCATCGGTCATCCGCCTGCCCTACCTCATCAAGCGACCTTTCCACACCGTACGGAAGATTAGCCGCGCCGAGATTTTTAACCGTGACCTGCACACCTGCCAGTATTGCGGCAGACAGACCCGTCAATTAACGCTTGACCACGTCATACCCCGCTACCGCGGCGGACAGCATACCTGGGAAAATGTGGTCAGCGCCTGCGCCGCCTGCAACAGGCATAAAGCCGGCAGGACACCGGAAGAAGCCAATATGAAACTGCACAAAGTCCCGGCGCCGCCGCGCGCCAGCCGCTACTCTTATATCCCCACCCATTACATGAAATTACGCCAAGAATGGGAAAGATACTTCCCGCACT
>JAQTPO010000142.1 GCA_028712845.1 Dehalococcoidales bacterium
CGATGGTAGCCATTTCTCTCTACAACCTGGTGAACGCTTTCTGGGTGGCAAAGCTGGGGAATCAGGCTTTAGCCGCCCTGACAATTCTGATGCCGTTCTGGGTCATTGCGGTTGCCATCGGCGCAGGTACCGGGGTAGGCGCTAATGCACTGGCTTCACGGCGTTTCGGCGAAAGAAAAGTCGAAGAAGCCAATAAAATCGCCGGGCAAACATTATTCCTGACAGTTATCCTGGGCGGGATTCTTGTCATATTAATTCATCTTTTGGCACGGCAGATTCTCACCCTTTGCGGTGCGCCTTCTGATACCATCGAACTCGGCAAGCAATATCTTCTGATGCTGGGCTGGGGAATGCCTTTCCTGTTCTTCAATACCATAATGCGCGGTATTTACCACGCCTCGGGCGATACCCTGCGCCCGATGATTTTCACCGTTATCAGTCAGGTCTGCAACGCTATCCTTGACCCGTTTCTCATCTTCGGGTGGGGAATATTCCCCGAAATGGGTGTTAGAGGCGCTGCTCTGGCGAGCGTTATTTCTATGGCAGTAGGCGTTTCTCTGGTGTGTTACCACCTTTTTTCCAAACGCTCTGCTTATCGATTAAAGCCACATCATTTCATGCCGAACTGGAGAGTTATATTCAGTATCTACCGGGTTGGCTTGCCTTCTATCCTGATGGAAGGCGCTGAAGGCGTAGTTTTCGGTATTTTTTTCCATGTCGTCGGTACCTTCGGCTCGGTCGTGGTGGCAGGAGTGGGCATTGCCGGGCGTATCAGTGACCTGGCTTTTATGTTCATTATCGGCATCGGACAGGGATTACTACCGATTATCGGGTTCAGTTATGGCGCCAAACTCTGGAAACGTTTGTGGGGCGCTGTAAAAATCGCCTGTTTATGGCTGGTGGCGATAATGGCAATAGCAACCATCGGATTGGAAATCTTTACCCCCCAGGTTATCAGGCTGTTTAGCTCCGACCCCGAGCTGTTGAAAATCAGTGTCCCCGGAATGAGAATTTTTCTTTCGACACTGGTCCTATATGGTCCTACGGTTGTTTTTATCACCACTTTTCAGGGATTGTCTAAAGGCGTGCATGCGATGGTGCTGGCTTTTACCCGGCAGGCGCTCATCTTCGTGCCGGCAATTATCCTGCTTGCAAAATATATGGGTATGGCCGGAGTCTGGATAGCTCTGCCGATTTCCGATATTTTCGGCTTTGTGGCTGCCGGGTTGTGGATATTATTGGAATACAGGCGACAGAAAAAGAGCGGGATATGGTTGGAGACTACTACACAGAAGACATTGTAATCACTTGAGAGGTTTCCTATAATGGAGTCAATGATGAAAGTTGTGGCGATTGTGGGTATGGCGGGTGCAGGCAAGTCCGAGGTTGCCCGCCAGTTTGAAAAGAGCGGCTATGTCAGAATCAGGTTCGGCGATATTACCGACGGCGAAGTAAAAAAACGGGGATTGGAGCTTAACGAGGCAAATGAGCGCACTGTGCGGGAGCAATTACGTAAAGAGCACGGCATGGCGGCTTATGCCAAACTGAACCTGCCCCGCATCGACGAGGCGCTGAAAAAGTCCAATGTGGTGGTGGACGGACTGTACTCGTGGGAAGAATTCGTACTGCTTAAAAACTACTATGGCGCTCAACTTCAGCTGGTGGCAGTCTGGTCGTCACCGAAAACACGCTACGCGCGTCTTGCCCGAAGGCAGATACGTTCCCTGACGAATCAGGAAGCGGCGGAGCGCGACAGAACGGAAATCGAAAATATCAATAAAGGCGGACCGATTGCAGTGGCAGATTTCACCATCACCAATGAGTCGGCTTTACAAACATTGAAGGAACAAACGAAACAAATTATTATGAGGTTGACATGACGAAAAAATCTTCCAGACCGAGCGCCGATGAATACTTCCTGAAAATAGCTTCGGTGGTGGCGGAGCGCAGTACCTGTCTGCGTCACCATATGGGCGCCGTAGCGGTGAAAGATAAGCATATCCTCACCACAGGTTATAATGGCGCTGCGGCCGGGCTAAAAGATTGCCTGGAGTTGGGCTGTCTGCGCGATGAGAATAACATTCCTTCCGGGACACGCCACGAGATTTGCCGTGCGATTCATGCGGAGCAGAACGTTATCATTCAGGCGGCTTTACACGGCATCAGTCTTGAGGGTTGCACGATTTACTGCACGCACACACCGTGCATTCTCTGCGCCAAAATGATGGTCAATGCCAGAATAAAAAGATTAGTTACTTTTGCCAAGTACAGTGATGATGCTTTCAACGAACTTTTCCGTGAAGCAGGGATAACCGTAGATATTCTGGGGAAGCCATCTACGGAAATCAGCTTTATGGAGTGACCCCCTGTATCTGTCTTTACGAAGGGAGAGTCTTTAAGTTGGGTTTCCAACAAGTCATTGCGAGTTTATCGAAGCAATCTCTTGGAGGTTGAGGGACTCCTCACCACTGGATACGTTCGCTACGCTCGGTATGACACTACGGTGTCGGATTGCCACAGCCTGTCCCGTACCTGATACGGGGTCATCCTTCTGCTGAAGGATTCCGCTCAATAACAACATGCCTTTGACTTGTCTAAAAACCATTTGATATAATGGGAACGCTATATTCATATGAATACATATATGAACATAGTGAATTAAAAAAGGAGAGAAAATGTTTACTAAAGTACGTGTCATCACCTGCGCATCAAACGATGCCAAGGCAGCACAGAAGCATTTCGTCGAGGTTTTCGGACAGAAACCGACAAAACAACTCTCGTTACCCAATCTTGGTTTCAACAATGCCATCGTTGACATCGGCGGCATACCGCTCGAGTTCATCGAACCGATTAACGCTCAGGAAAAACCCATCCACAACTTCCTGAAGAAGAGAGGACCCGGACTTTACCTGCTTGAGCTTGAGGTGGAGAACCTCGAAAAATCCGTTAAAGAACTCCAGAAGAAAGGCTTAAAACTCATGGACGCTGACCCCAAAACACGGAGAGGAAGAGGAGTTTTCATCCATCCCAGCTCTGCTCAGGGAATCCTTATCTACATGTCACAGAAATAGCAACACATTTGCCAATCGAATTTAAGCAGTGTGAGAATATTACAAGAAAATTCAAAAAGGAGAAACAATGTTTACCAGAGTTAAGGTAATCACCTGCGCAGCAACCAACGCAATGGAGACAGCCAAGTATTTCGCCGATACTTTCGGGCTGACGATTAAAAAAGGAGGCGAAGTACCCCACCTGAATATGAGGAACGCAGTTCTCCCCATCGACGACACGATGCTTGAGTTCGTGGAACCGATTGACGCCAAAGAGAAACCGATAAACAATTTCCTGAAATCCCGGGGACCCGGCGTGTATCTGCTTGAGATGGAAGTAAAAAGCGTTAGTGCCGCCGTCGAGAGACTCCAGAAGAAAGGGGTAAAGCTTATTGGTGCTGACCCTGAATCACGGAAAAAGGGAGCGCCCGTTTTCATTCACCCCAAATCAGCTGCTGGAATCCTCATCGAAATTACAGAAACAAAGTAACGCCCTGCCAAGCGTGACCTTTTATCAAAATGAAAAGACACAAGCGAGCCTGATATAACTGTAGAAAATAACAGCCTTATTACGCAGTAAATGGTAAGGCTGTTATTTTATGCTCAAACGGCGCAAACGATTCACCGCTTCATTCTTCTCGCTGATGCCCATTCCGGTCTTATTCACTACTTTTGCCAGGAATTCTATGGATTTATCGTAGGTTTCACGGTCAACCGGATAGGGATAGCCATCCTTACCGCCGTGGGCAAAAGTGTAACGCGCCGGGTCACGATAGCTCGGCGCTACACCGTAAACCAGTTCCGAGATAAGGCTTAGCGCACGTAAAGTTTTAGCGCCGACGCCCGGCAAGCCTAATAGCCGCTCAAAATCTTCCGGTTGCCTTTCGTAAACACTGAGGAGGATTTTGCTCAGACTATCGGGGTGAATATCACTAACCCCGATGGGATGATGACCTGGCAGACTGAGAGTCGTTAATTTCTTGAGGTCGGCAAGCAGATTCTCCGGCTTCGTTTCCGTAGCGATATCCGTGATAGTGGTGCGGGTGGAACCGCTTTCACTGGCAACCAGGTTCAACGTGACCCCGCGCGTCTCCGAAAGAATCGCCGAGTGCGGCTCATTAACAAAGTCGGTCACGGTCTCTCCAAGCCAGTGATAACGACGGGCATAGTTATTGGTCTCGTTCATACCCTGCTGGACCACTGCCCAGGAACCGCGTGCGGTAAAAATAAAATTGTGATGATAGAGTTGATAGCCATCCTGCACCGCTGAATTATCAACCTTGGCGGATAACCTGCTGGCATAAACAAGCGGGGCAGGGTCAATGGAAATAATTTCCGACCACTCTTTTATTTCCGCAGGTGTTTTTCTGGAGGTTTTGCCCTTGCCGCCGGCAACAAATAACCCCAGGTCTTTCTCCACACCCTTGATGCCTTCTTTCAACGCACCGCCAAGAGTGGTAGTCACGCCGCTGGAATGCCAGTCGAAGCCGAGGACACAACCGAACGCCTGAAACCAGTAGGGATGAGAAAGCCGCTTTAGCATCTCTTCATGACCGTAATCGGAGACAATGACAATAGTTATTTCGCGGGCGAGTTTGACCATACGGTCGAACAGCCAGCGCGGCGCTTTACC
>JAQTPO010000143.1 GCA_028712845.1 Dehalococcoidales bacterium
GTTATCGTCCTGCGTATCTTGCGGCTTCATCGACTCGGTACTGCAAGAACAGTGCTCTACTCCATTGGCATTAGCATCGTTTTATTGATGTTGCTTGGGTTCATAGTGAACTTCGCTTAACCGCGGATTGGTATTCATAACCCGCTGGGAAAATTCCCTGTAATCGTTGCCTTAACAGCCACATTATCCTTGCTGTCTTTTATTGCTTACCTCAGGGACAGGCAATTCACATCGACAACTCACGTAAGTTGGGATTGGCTTTTTTCACCCGCAGTGTTAGCTCTGATTTTATTACCGCTGCTGGCGGTACTGGGCGCTCAGTTGGTAAATATCTATCAGAGCAATGTTTTACTGATGTCACTGATAGCGCTTCTTGCAATTATTCCTATCCTTATGTTGACACGGCTCATTCCAGAGAAATATTACGGACTGGCGGTATGGGTAACTGCGCTGTCACTGCTTTTGCATCGTTCATTAATTTCTCAATACCTCTGGGGAGCAGATGTAATCGGGGAGTATGCCGCATTCCGGACGGTAATAATGAACTCACTGTGGTCGCCGGATTCACCGAACCTCATTACCGCCTACAATGTAACGCTCAGCGTTACCATCTTGCCGGTGATGCTCTGTAGAATAATGAGTATCGAAGGTCTCTGGATATTCAAGCTCATCTTCCCCATCTTATTCTCATTAGCGCCGCTGGCAGTCTATGAAGTACTGAAGAACCAGTTCTCCGTCAAAGTAGCTTTCTTATCGTCATTCCTTTTAATGTCCCTGTACACTTTTTATACGACTTTTCTGGGCGTGGGGAAACAGCTCATCGCCACTCTTTTACTATCGTTATTCGCTCTCTTGATGCTGGATAATGAAAGTTCGCCGCGCACACGCACTTTTTTGCTGACAATTTTTGGCGTGGGCGTCATTGTTTCGCACTACTCGAGTGCCTTTTTACTGGCAATCATCGTGGCTGTCTCTGCAACAGGACTATACATTTTGCGGCGCAGGAGCGCTTCTTTAACAATAATTATGGTCGTTGTGCTGGTAGCCGTCAGTTTTCTGTGGTATGGCTTGCAGGCTGACGGAGCCGTCATCAAGCAATTTCTCGGTATGGGCGGGAGCGCTGTCACTTTACAATCATCAGCGAATGCTACTACCGATACGACTGCCAATGAAGCACAGCGGCTCTTGTCTCAGGGTAGCACGAATATGCCCGATTCGATGCGCTACTTATACATTGTCACTCAGGTTTTTATGGTGCTCGGGTTCGCTGTTACAGGCTGGCAATGGTTGAGACGCAAAGAACAGAAAATCCGCGGAGAGTTTATGGCTTTTGCCTTGCTGTTCTTGTGCCTGTTAGCGCTGGAAATAATCCTCCCGAAATTCGCAAATGTGATTTCCCTGGACAGGATTTATTTTGTCTGCGTGATATTTTTAGCGCCGTTCATGATAATCGGTGTGGAGTGCCTGATTTCAACTCTACGAGCAATCGTCTCGAATGGACTCCGGAAAGAAAAATTACGAGGCGTTTTCAAATCGATAACATCTGCTGAAGCTACCCTTTTGACTCTTGAAATCACGGCTGTATTTCTGGCAATATTTCTAATTGTTAATACCGGTTTTATCTATGAACTGGCGGGAGAACCGCTGGCAACTTCCATTGCGCTGAGCCGTGATAACGCCAATTTTCCTGTCTTCAGCGAGGCTGAATTTACCGGCGCCAAATGGCTGCAGACACACAGCCAGAACCCTGACACGATTTACTACGATAGCCTTCCGTATCATCTCTTTGCATATCTGGATTCCACAGATGATGAAATTTCCGGCAAAACTACGGGGCATATTATCTACCGCCAGCCTTCAAGTGATTCAGTAATCACTACTAATGTGCCATCCGGTTCATCAATATATCTCAGGGATTACAATCTCAAAACGGGTAAATTGGCTCTGGGTTGGCCCTCTTATCAGACAATGGATATCAGACAACTGGATACGGATAAACTGGGAGCTTTTTCACTCGTTATCGATTCCAGCAATATCGTTTATACTAACGGCAGCAGCGAAGTTCTCTATACTTTACATAATTACAACACACCAAAGGATTAAACAATAATGAAACTCGACGGATTACTGAGAAATGTTCTATGACTCTATCCTTCGGATTGGGGGAAAGCACACTATCGTGCAATTGCCATAATATCGATAAGAGCGTTCGAAGTTGCTCCGATATCGGGTGCGGCGGGGAGCCTTTAAGTTCCTGCAAAACTACCAATTGACAGGCTGTGATATTTATCAGCTTGTCCTGCAAGAAAGCCAATGAGAAAGGCTACAATACCGACGTGACGCAGTGTGACGTTCGCGCGTTGTCTTTTACGGCAAAGGCTTTCGATGTGGTAATCTATGGCGAAGTGATTGAGCACAAGGGTAAGGAAGAAAGGAAAAAGTTTTTGTAACAACTGGAAAGTATTGCCGGTAAGCAGGTCATTATCACCACGCCCTGGGGATATTTCCCGATAGAGGAAGGGATGACAATCCACACCTGAGGCATCTTTCCGGTTGGCTGCCGGTGATTTATCCATTAATCAGGCTGTACCCGGGAAAATTTGCGCTGGACTTCATTGCGGTAAAGATGATGAAGTGAAAGGGTGCGAAGACATGTACAACGGTTCTATCAAGTATGTAAAACATATACCACGATGTCCCCCACATTTGTGCCGGTATCACCGGTGACGACCAGCGAATTACCAAGATTCTTGAACAGGTTATAGCTGTCATACCCGTCCAGATAATCGTCCACATTCAGGTTTTTATCTCCGGCGAGGCGTAAAGAGTCCCGGTCAACAATTGCACCTGCTACATCAGCCAAATAATCAGAGCCATCCGTGCCCACACTGGCAACTATCCACTCGCCGTTCAGGTGTTCCAACGCCAGCATCGAGGCTAGCGCATAATGCTGGTTTCTGCCGCCCTTACCGGCATTGACCGGTAATTTTGGAGTGGTTTCCCCCCCAAGCAGAATAACATTGAACCCGGCATATTTAGAGTCGATAATCTCTTTAGCTCTCATTCTGGCGGCAGTGGTAGTTTCACCTTTTTGTTCCGCCGTAACGATGCATGGTTTTAATCCCATCTGTTTTGCTTTGTCCTGCATAGCCTCCAGTGCAAAACGGTTATCCCCGATGATGTAGTTGCGGCAATTATCTGTGGCTTTTGGCGTCTCATTGGCTTCGCCTTTAAGTCCCTTGTTAATATAATCAGCGACTTTCGGCGGAATTTTATCCAGTAATAGGTAACGCGCCATCACAGCATTAACATCGGCGAAGGTAGAGGAATCAGGGTAAGTGGGACAGGAAGCAATCACCGATAGGTCATTGCCGATGACATCGGAGATAATGATGGAAACAACCTTTGCCGGTGCGAAGAAACGACCCAATTGTCCGCCTTTCACCTGCGAAAGGTGTTTTCTGACAGCATTGATCTCGGTAATGTCTGCGCCTGCTCTTAACAACAGGTCGGTGGTCTTTTGTTTGTCTTCCAGACTGATGTTAGCTACAGGACAGGGCATTAACGCCGAACCGCCGCCGGAGAGCAGGCAAATTACCAGGTCGTTCTCATCGATAGCATATTGTTGCTTCATTTCCAGCATTTCCTTGACGCCTTTAATCCCTCTCCGGTCGGGAATGGGATGACCCGAAGTGTTGATTTTTATATGCTTTGTCTTGTAATGCCCTCCTTTAGTATTTACGACACCGGCAGTAATATGTCCAGGGGGAATGATTTCCTCCAGTGTCTCCGCCATCGAACCGGAAGCTTTTCCGCCTCCGATTACGAAGAGTCTGCCTGAATTGAAGCGGTATGTATCTCCCTGTATGATAAGAGTACGGTCGGTTGCATCGTACTGAAGCGCTGATTGCATCAGCTTAGTCGGTAGAACACTTTCAATACCGGCTTCAATCAGAGCGAGTGCCTGTCTGCGTAATCCGGTGGTTGCCAGTGCATCAAAATTTTTAATAAGCATGACTGAATTTGAACTCCTAGCTTTAAGCCGTGCGGATATTTTACTAGAATACTACTATGACGGGACAATTACGTCAAAAATTGAGGTATAATAACTATGCGCACCATTGAAATCTACGCAGGAGTTTGTTAATTATGCTAAAATTCGATGCAAATTTGACCATGTTGTTCAATGAAGTGACTTTTCCGGAGAGATTTGCTTGTGCCGCAAAAGCCGGTTTCAAAGGTGTTGAGTTTCTTTTTCCCTACGAATGGCAGAAAGAAGCGTTAGCTGAAAAGCTGGAGAAGCATGGACTCGAACAGGTATTATTCAACCTGCCGGCGGGTAATTGGGCAGGTGGTGAACGTGGTATTGCCTGTTTGCCCGACAGGGTTGGAGAATTCCAGGATGGTGTTGGCAAAGCTATCGATTACGCTAAAGTGCTGAAGTGCTCCCGTGTCAACTGTATCACTGGCATAACTCCTAAAAACTCTTCGGCGGATAAGGTCCACCAAACACTGGTAAATAACCTTCTGTTTGCCGCTACAAAACTTGAAAAGGCAGGAATCCGGTTTCTCGTAGAGCCGATAAACAATGTTGATTTTGCGGGATTCCACCTGGCGCGCACGAAAGATGCGCTTCAACTATTCAAAGAGGTGAATCATAATAATCTCTGGTTGCA
>JAQTPO010000144.1 GCA_028712845.1 Dehalococcoidales bacterium
TGATGTTGCCATTAGTCCTCCGCCTGATATCATTCAAACCATTAATCTTAATTATCGATCCTACACAGAACTGGAAGATCAAATATTTGAAATTGAAAGTATAGAAGAAACAACTGAAAACCAAAAAATGGACAATGATACACTTGCCCCAGCGAGCAGAGTACTAAGTATGCTTATAGATCAATCAGTTAAAGAAAGAGCCTCAGATATCCATTTAAAACCACAGGGGAATAAACTAAGGGTACGTTTTCGCATTGACGGAATATTACGCGATATATATTCGCTGCCAAAATCGATAAATTCTCCATTAGTAAGCAGAATTAAGTTACTCTGCGGAATGAATATTGCAGAAAAAAGACGTCCCCAGGACGGACATTTTGCAATTAAACTTAAGGATAAACGTATCGACATAAGAGTAGCAACTATGAATTCATCACACGGTGAAAGAGTAACAATGCGTATTCTCGATAAATCATTAGAACTTTTAGCATTGGACAAGATTGGTTTAGAAAATGAAAAATTAGATGAAATGACGGCTCTACTGCGAAGCTCCTTTGGTATTGTGCTAATAGGGGGACCCACCGGCTCAGGTAAAACAACAACCCTGCATGCAGCTTTACGTTATTTAAATTCTAATGAGTTAAATATAATGACAATTGAGGATCCCATTGAATACGAATTTGACGATATCAGTCAAATGCAAGTAAATGAAAAGGCCGGCATTAGTTTCTCCACGGGACTCAGATCAATGATGCGCCATGATCCTGACATTATTCTTGTTGGTGAAATCCGCGATACGGAAACAGCGAGAGTTGCTGTTCAAGCTGCTCTCACTGGTCATTTAGTGCTTGCCTCTATACATGCAAATGATGCTACCAGTATGCTGTTTCGACTGATTGATATGGGTATTGAGCCATATTTAATCTCGTCGACCGTAGTTGGATTGGTTGCCCAGCGTATGATTCGCTGCGTATGTGAAAATTGCCGCACCGCCTTGCAGCCAAGTGAATTCGAAAAAACAATATACAAGGATCATATGGCGGATGAACTACCAGTTGTGTATAAGGGGACAGGGTGCGTGCTTTGTGCCAATAGCGGTTTTTCAGGGAGAACGGGAATTTTTGAAATTATGCGAATGGATGATGCCATTAGAAAAAGACTATTAACTGGTGCTGACGTTTCGGAAATAAGAAAAGAAGTACGCAGAAGAGGAGTAGTTTCTCTTCAGAATCATGGCATGATGAAAGTAAAGGAAGGCATCAGCACAATAGAAGAAGTGCTGCGATGTACTAATAATTTTGAGTGAATCCGGTTTTTGCATAAGCATATATGATGAGGAAGCCCCCTCTTCTTACAGACACAGTTTTGATATAGTTTGACACTTTTTACGCTCCTTTTACTCCTTATATACCCCTTTTGTATCCATATTTTACCCACTTAGCCTCAAGAAGTGTGCGCGGGAGGTGGCAGGGTTTAGCCTTTCGCCACTACTCATTATTCTTCCCCGCTAATACGGCTTCCCAGATAACCTGTTGCCATGCCTATCCGCGCATCGGAATCCTCGAATAATGCCCGGATGGCGGCTGCCGGCGCGCATAGTATGATATTAGGGTTGGCACCCAAGTTAAATGATGGTTTACCTCATATTCAACCTGTACCAGGGTAATCTACACTTGTATTGAGACAATGAGTAAGAAGGTTTTAGTTATAGACACCACCGCTTCCAATTGGACCGGCTATATGCCATTGAGTAAAGAAGGCTACTCGGTTGATTCAGCCAACGACGTTAATACAGGCATGCAAAAGTTAAACGATAAAGTTCATGATGCCATAATCATATATGAAAAGACTGATGCGCAGAGCTGGCAAGTTTGCGAGAGGATTCGGCGTTTATCAAGAATGCCACTTATTGTAATAAGCCCAAACGCTACGGCGGAAACTTCTGTAAAGGCACTCGGAGCAGGCGCTGACTACTTCATGAGAAAGCCATTCTATCCGCTGGAACTATTAGCCAGGGTAGATTGCTTACTTCGCCGTGCATCTCTATATCAGCATAAGACCAGTAATATGGAAGTATTAAGTGCAATCACCTGAATTCCGCTTCATGCGTAATGCAATTTCTCGACAGAGCTTCAAAAAATCCTCAGAAATAATACTGCTAATATAACGCAATGCCAGCTCAATATAAGCTGAGCAGAATTATCATCACGCTGTCTTGTTGAAGAGCACAGTTACAATATCACCATCCTGCACCTCGTATTCACGGCCCTCGCTGCGCTCCCGGCCTGCCTTCGCCACGGCGGACTCGCTACCCAGCTCCACCAGGTCTTGGTATCGAATGACCTCCATACGGATGAAGCCCTGCTCCATATCCGTATGAATCTTCCCCGCCGCCGCAGGAGCCTTGTCCCCCCTCCGACAAGTCCAGGCACGCACTTCGTCCTCCCCGGTGGTAAAGAAGTTGACCAGTCCCAGCATCCGGTAGGCAGCGCTAAGCAGCCGCTCCATTGAAGACTCTTTGAGTCCCAAATCCCGCAGGAACTCCTGCCGTTCATTCGGTTCCAGCTGGCTGATATCGGCTTCGTCTTTACCACAGACGGTAATTAGTTCCGTGCCCTCATCATGGGCAATCTGCCTTAAGGCTGCCACGTGACCATTGGCAGCATCCCCCACAGATTTGATATTAGCGATATACAGCACAGGCTTTAGCGAGACCAGATTACATTCGCGGATACTGGCCAGTTCACGAACACTCATATTCTGTTTACGCGCCGGGATGCCCTGCTGAATTGCGGCATGTACCTTTTGGCAATCCGCAGTCTCCCGGATGGCATCTTTATCGCCGGCACGCACCCTCTTGGCCAGACGGTTTATTTTGTTCTCAAGAGTGGCGCTATCAGCAGCAATCAGTTCCAGGTCAACAGTCTCAACATCCCACTTCGGGTCAATCTTATTATGCTCGAAAGGAACGCTGCTGTCTTCAAAGCAACGTACGACATGAAGCAAGGCCTCGACATCTTTAATATGTCCGAGCAGCCGGGAACTTCGTCCATCTCCTCCCTGATGATTAGTCTTAATACCGGGAATATCAACGACATCTAAAGTCGCCGCTACCGTTTTGCGCGGGTGATACATCTGCGCCAGTCTTTCGAGACGATGGTCAAGCACGCTGACTGCGGCTCTGTTCATCTCAGAATTACTATAGCTCGATGCCCCGGCCGCAGTGATGGCATTGAAAATCACCGTCTTCCCACAGGAAGGCAAACCTATCAGCCCACAACGCAAACCCATCATATGTCCTTTCTATAAGTGCTCACAGCAGGCACATTTGTATCCATCACGGAAAGCAGTACTCCGGAATGAGAACGTGTCTCCAAGCAAAAGGATACTCAGTATAGAAATGAACCTAGCATATTAACAAGATAGGAAACCCTATCTATGAAAATTATATAGGATTAGAGCGCTATTTACAAAGAGCAGGAGACTTTCACTGAATCCTGCAATAAAGCCGATTCCAGTCCGTCTATGGGTAATATCAAAACGCGCTACGGCAGTTATCAACAAGGCTGAATGCTACTTCGGAAGTTCTGCCTATTGCCACCCTATCTCCAACTGGTGGAATTCGAACTGCATCACTACTTACAAGCTGAACGCTAATTCAAAGGTTCTGGTTCTGTCTATTGTGCAGTAACGCCCACCATCGAGGCTAAGTTGGACCTGCCCCCATTGTCGGGCTAATGATGATGTTATTTTTCTCAATCATGATTCTGGCGGTCTTTCCTCCAATTGCCTTATTCCTGCCTGACCGCATGAAGCCTGCCACAGGTCTTTTATTACGTAATCCAGACCGAGGCTCCGCAGTGTCGCAGGCAAGGGACGGCCGGTATCCACATCCCAGCCCATTTTCCGGTAATAATTATTGCGGACTTCTTCGAAAACAGGTAAGATGCTCTTGCCAGGCGCTGGGCCTGCCAGCGCAGCCGAGCCATATCTCGGCGACGGGGCTTCGAGCTCAGGAGTAAGCCCGTGCCTTACATTGAAGGCTCGCAGCAGGTTTGATACCCTGTGGCAAAGCTGCCGCATCTCCTCATACTTGAAGTCCCAACCGGTGACAGCGTTCAACACCTCGATAATCCGGGTCTCCTTCGTGCCAAAGTCCTTCGTACCAAACAGGGTCAGCCGACAAATACCCAGACTATCATGAAAATGGTACTTGCCTGGAGCAACGGCCAGCATTGCTGCTGCCCCCTCGGGGGTAAACAGGTCAGTTTCTGGAGGTAAACCTACGGAACTTGGCGGTGGATTGCGGCCACCTGTTTCGTCCGTACTACTATCAGACGTACATACATCCAGAATCATAGTCCAGTTGTTACGGTGGTCATGTCCACGGGGCGTGTTACCCTTCTTTGTGTAGATGGCCAGATTGGCAGCCTCCCCTCCCAGGTGTTCGGCAGCCCGCATAGCGCCTTCAGCCAGCAGGTCACCTATACCCTCCCGATAGGCTATTTTACGCAGCATGGCTTTCGCTGCTTCGACATTACCCCATGTCATCTCCAGCCCGTCGGTGTCGTTTTTGGTGAGCAGTTTCTTATCATAGCACTCCATAATCCAGGCTATGATCCAGCCCGCCTCATTGGTATCCATACCTAACCGGTCAA
>JAQTPO010000145.1 GCA_028712845.1 Dehalococcoidales bacterium
CCGCGCAGGATTATCCATACCTCTGACCTGCACCTGCTATCTCTCAATGGTCCTGCCTGTCAGGGACTTCAGGCGGTGGTTGACCTGGCGCTCAAGAGTGAAGCGGAACTGCTTATCATTGCCGGCGACCTCTTCGACCAGAACAGGATTGAGGATGATGTACTCGATTTTGTCCGCAAGCAAATCCGCCGCCTTCCTATTCCTGTCGCCATCCTGCCCGGTAACCATGATTGCCTAGTCCCCGAATCCGTTTATAATAGAAGCGAATACTGGCAGGACTGTACTAACGTCCACATCTTCCGGGACAGTCGTGGGGAAACTCTGAATTTCCCCTCCCTCCATCTTTCTCTCTGGGGCAGACCCATTGACACCTATATGAACGATGTCCGCCCACTGGAGGGCATGCCTCAGCCGGCGGATAACGGTTCGTGGAATATTCTCATGGCGCATGGCTATTTCGTTCAGTCTATGCCCAGAATCCCCAGCAGTTACATTATCACCGAATCGGAAATTCAGGGCACGATGTGGGACTACGTGGCTTTAGGGCACATTCCCCTCTTTCGTCTGGTCTGCAATGAACCGCTTGCCTGTTACAGCGGCGCTCCGTCAGATGATGGAACGGCAGTAGTGGTGGACCTCGATGAAGAAGACGGCGTTCAGGTTAATCGTGTCCCGTTATAAATTAACAAGGATGGGAAAAATGAAAGTCGATTTTGCCAAACTGGAGCGAGCCTTCTACCCGAAAAGCGTCGCCGTGGTCGGTGATAAAAGCATCAATAACTATATCTGGTTGCGCGGGCAGAGCCATTTCAAGGGCAAACTCTATTCAGTGCAGGTTGACCCCAAAGAACTGGATGGCATCAAAGCGCTCGGCGTACCGAATTATGCTAGTCTGCTGGACATTCCTGAGCCAATCGACTTCGTTATTGTGGCGGTACCGCGGCCGGTCGCCCAGCGTATTCTGGAAGACTGTATTAAAAAGGACGTTGCCGCCGCTCATTTCTTCACCTCCGGGTTCTCCGAGACAGATACCGAGGATGGCAAACTGGCGGAAAAGAGACTCGTAGAACGTGCATTGGAGGCAAACTTTCACCTTATTGGACCGAACTGTATGGGCATTTACAGCCCTTCCGTGGGAGTCTGCCAGACAGCGCGCCAACAGACCGGTTTCTCCGGCAATGTCGGCTTTATTGCACAGAGCGGCACTCACGCTATCACTTTCTCTGAAGAAGCCTACACACATTGTCTGGAAATCAATAAATCGGTCAGCTTCGGCAACGGCAGAGTGCTCGATGCTTCCGATTTTCTGGAATATTTTGCGCAGGATGATAGCATCAAAGCGATTGGTATGTATATGGAAGGCACCCGTAACGGTCAACGCTTTCTCCGGACACTCAAAGAGGTCACGGCAAAAAAACCGGTCGTCATCTGGAAGGGCGGGAGAACCGAGGAAGGCGGACGCGCCATTGCCTCGCATACCGGCTCTCTGGCAGTGCCACAGGCAATCTGGGAGTCTGCCATCAAACAATGCGGCGCTATCAGAGTTACCAGCATCGAAGAACTGACGGATACCATTAATGCCATTCTGCTGATGAAGCCTGTCTTCGGCAATAGAGTGGGCATTGCCGGCGGTTCCGGCGGGCAATCAGTCGCTATTGCCGATGTTTTCGCCGAGAATGGACTCAAGGTGCCGACACTTACGAAAGAATCGTATGATAATCTGGCGAGTTTCTTTGTGCTCATCGGTTCCAGTTACCGCAATCCCATCGACCCCAGTGTAAACAGGAAAGAAATGACACGCATTATGGACATTCTGGAAAAGGATGCAAATATCGATAGCCTGGTACTGATGACCTCCGTCAGCTCTCAGATGCGCGCCGCCGAGCAAATAGAAAAAGACATCGATATGCTCGTTGACCTCAGAAAACGGAGTCGCAAGCCGATAGCGTTAGTGCTGGGCTATTGTTCGCCTGAAGCCGCGCAGGAGACGAAAACGCTGGCATTACGGTTGCGTGATGTGGGTGTGCCTACGTTTGTTTCCGTGGAGCGCGGCGCTAAAGCATTGCGCAATGCGCACGAGTACTACTTGCTGAAGAGCGGGAAAAATTAGAAGGTTTCTACTGACCTTTGCCCGGCAAACCACTGGTACCGCCGCCGTCGATATCCCCCTCGAGCTGAATCAGTCGAGCGTCAACTTTACCATCTTTGATGGTTAGAATTGCCACTGAACCGGCAATATGTTCATATCCGGGAAAAGTAGGACTGCCCGGGTTTATCCAGAGCGCACCGTCACGGTGTCCGATGACGCTTTTGTGGGAGTGACCGAAGACGATTACATCCGGCAGGTCCCCGATAAAGTTTTCCGCCAAACGTCCATAGTGTGAAACCCAGATAGTGATGCCTTCTATCGTCAGGAACTGTTCATGTTTAACACGGGGGTCATTGACCACCTCGAACGGGTCATCATCACCCTCGGATACCAGCACCGGCGCGACCGTCTCCAGTTTGTCCAGCACCGGCAGGGTATAGACATCTCCCGCATGCAAAATCAGGTCAACACCCTGAAACGCATCCCTCACCTGGATGGGAAGCACTTCGGCAGTCAGTGTGCTGAGTCCGGCGCGGTGTCCCGGCTCGCGAACATGGGTATCGGAAATCAATCCAATTCTCATCTTTGTATCTTCATTTTAGGCGTTATCGTAAGCGAGTGTCAAATAAGAGGTGTTTGATGCTAACATAATGCCTATAACTCCTCTCCTTACCGGATAAAGGAGCAGCATCACTTTTTATCACGCGGCAGCGCCGGCAGGCGGTAGGGTTGCTTCTCCCCGCATCTGTCGCAAACGTGCGTGTACCATGCCGTCGGTGCGCCGCATTGCGGACATTGCCATCTTTGCTCCTGCTCTTTGAGCCAGGCTCGGACGCCAATCTTGCGCTGGTGTTCAATATTAGCCAGTACTTCGGCATGGTGGCGTACCCCGTCATTGTTGAAGTTCGTGATGAGGTCACAGGGAAAATCAGGACAATCTGAGCACCGTTTGGCACTTTTTTCGTGGCGGGGCAGCGCAGAATCTGACAATTACGGCAATATGGACTGAGTTTGCCGCCGCTGAGACAGCCTTCGCAATCTACTTCCTCAGGCGGTACGCCCCAGCGTTCTGACAGTGTTTTCGCTAATTCCTGCTGTTGCGCCGGACTGCCGTTTCGGCGGGTACGGTATAGACCGCAGGCACCACAATATAGTCCGCAAACCGCTGCCAGATGTTCTTTTGACATTGGAATTCTCTTATCCCTTAAATCTCAAAATCAGATGCTTTCAGTTGTCCCTAATCTGGTGCTGTGTATATAGAGGATAACCAATCTTTATTCCCGCAGTATTAATGCCAAATGTCTGCCGACATCTTTTATGTTCTGACGGATATATACGGGATAACCCAATTCACTGGGACTAGCCACATGGATTTCACAACAGCCTTGTTTTTTGGCTTCATCAATAGCGGCTTTTAGAAGTTTACTGCCAACTCCTTTACCGCGTGCATGGCTCCCAACAACAAATTCCTCGATGCTGGAATATCTCCCGCCGCAACGTATTGCGTATGTATATGACAGTGTGACCACACCCAGTAAATTGCCGCCGTCATCCGCTACAAATACCGTTCCATTCCTTTCATCACTGATTACTTCGCGGAGGAGGCGTCTGGCATCAGGCGTGTCAAAGCTTTTTGCGTCCGGCGCCTGCCTGGATGGTAATTGCTGGAAAAGGACAAACAGACTGTCTGCATCGCTAATCACGGCTTTTCTTATATTTATCATCCCAACTCCTTTTTTCTGCAAAATAACTGATAAACCCATGAAACGCCGATCAGTACTACTGCTAATACACAAATAGCAATTACACAATAGATAGCCGCATCATACCAGAAGCCGCCCGGAAACAGCAACAACATATTCCCCTCTGCCGACCAGAAATCATTGCTGAAAGCGATAAAGTGAAACTGCAGGAACAGGCTGTCAAAATCCAGCAGAGCCACGATACCGAGAGCACACATCAATACCAGCGTAAGCCCACTGCCGATAATCGTATCTCTGGGAAGTGTCGCCCTGAGCCCTTCAAAGAAGGATGAAGGGTCTCCCCGCCTGCTGAGTAGAGTTGGAGACTCTTCGCCCCGATTGCATCGGGACTCAGAACGACAGACTCGTCTTCGAGCATTCTCAGTCATTAAAAGACTCATTAGAATAAAACCCATGCAATAGACGAAAGTCCCCAGCACTACATAGTAGTCCAGCCGGAAAAGCTTCTTCACATCCTTGAAGTGAATGGCTTCTTCAATATTGAATAATGCGACCGTTTTGCCGTCCTGTTGCACAGTGAGGTTAATATATTCATCGCCGGAATTAAAGTAATGGATAAAATCTCCGGCAATTCCCTTCATATCAGCGCTGGTGAGATTCAGTCCATTTTCTGCCAGACTCTGTCTGACATCGTATTTTTCAAAGCCGTGAGTATAAAGCCAGCCGCAGTTCACCGCCCCGGCGATGGTAGCGGTTACAAGCAAAACAGGCAGACAGACTATGAATAATAACCGCAGAATGGCAATAAAGATTTTCATGTAACTAAGATTCTACACCGTTGAACGGGAAATGAATAGCG
>JAQTPO010000146.1 GCA_028712845.1 Dehalococcoidales bacterium
AGCCCGCGCAAATATGAAATTTCTCCGGCATGCTGAGCGGTGTGGGTAAGAGTAAATAATAATATCGAGCCTGCGGTGAGCTCCACGGGAGGTCGTCCGGCAGGTGCGCTCCCCGAAGGAGATAGCGTAACTTTTCTATCGAGGTCATCGGCGGTTATATCTTTTAGATATTCAAGAGTTTTTCGTCGCACTGCCTCACTATAGCCCGATAAATCCTCGATTTTGGGAACAACAAAGCCGGCGACCTGTTCTGCTGAATAGTGGGCTCCAGCGTCATCAATAGCCTTGTTCAACTTCTGATACCACTTCTCTGATTCCCATAGCTGTGGTTTACCCTGCAACCGAGATTGAATAAAAGAATCCTCAAAACGGGCTATATGAAAAAGGATGAGGCCTATTGAGTTGGCATCAGGTCGCGGTTGCCACTTGAGTTCAGCAGGAGTCAAGCCATTTAGTGTTCTACCTATCGTCCGCTGAAGATTTCCCAGTCCATTTTGAATAAGTTCTTTCACTTCCATAGTAAAAAACCTCCCTTGTGGGATGATTATGACTCATTGTTGGTATGGTCATATTCTATTACCCGTTATATTCTCCGGTCAAGGAGCAGTCCCCCCCGATATTATCAGTTCTTTGAGAGCCAGTCATAATTTGACGTTTGAGCAATTGAACTGAAGGCGTTGCCTGGCAGGCCAGAATGCAAGATATAGGAAACACAAGGTTTGTATGATATAATTTTCGTTGCTCCCAGATGAATGACTGAGTGAAGAAAATCATCTAAAAAGACTTAAGATTTATGAAGAAATTAGTCTACGACCCGGCCCAATCCGGAAAGAGAATGACAATCGTATGTTTTGTTTCCGGCTCGGGGACTAATTATAGAGAGATATCCAGGAAGGACCCGAATCATAACTATATCGTATTCACTAACCGACCCGGCTGTGGCGGAGTGGCGATAGCCAGAGCCAATAAACATGAGGTAATCGAACTCAGTCATATACCTTATCTCAAAGACGCTAGAAAAAGGTATGCTCCGGGGAATATTCCAAGAAATTGCCCGGAAAGAGTCCGATATGAACAGGAACTCTGTAGACTTATCGAAAATGTTATCGGCAAAGAGCCCGATTTAATCTGTCTGGCTGGCTATGACCAATGGCTTACTGATTGGATAGTGGACAAATACTATCCAAGAATTCTAAATGTGCATCCTGGAGATACTACGAAAGGCTACGATGGTCTGTACTGGGTACCAACCGCCAAGGCCATATTAGCTGGAGATGAAGTAGTGAAATCAACGCTGTTCTTTGTTGATAAGGGAGAAGACACCGGACCTGTTTTAATTCAGTCCGACCCTCTTCAAATCACCCAGACCGTAGGTAAAATACACCTTGGAAGTACGGGAAAATTATCAGCAGACTTAGACGAAATAACTGGTTTCGCAAAAACTAACAGTATAAAAAGTTTTGCCGACTTTAAAGAGAAATCGGGGGAACGATTGTTGAAGATGATGGAGCGTATATGTATCAACATACAGGACGCGCTTAAAATAGCCGGCGATTGGAAAATCTATCCATTTGCTGTGCACAATCTGATAGGACAGGGACGCGTACAGATAGATGGTAAAATAGTATACGTAGACGGCGAGAAAATCCCCGAATACGGGTATAGAATTGACAAATACGATTAGAATAAACGAAGTGCAACCGCAAAGGACCTTCGGTCTCAATAAGGCGGGAAAGACGTAAATATATGCCAGAAGTGAAGCATTTCTATCGCAAAATAAAGTCGGATTTCGAATATTGTTTCAATATTGAAACCCTGGCTCCACTCTCGGCTGATGAATTTGTAACATTGCGATGGCTACTTGCTGAAACGTTCGAAATGCAAAATTTAAGAGATAATTCTTTCCTGGAACCGGTTAAGAATATAATTGAACTGGGTCCCCGTCTGAATTTTGAAACCGCTTATTCAACTAACGCCGTAGCTATTTGCCATGCCTGCGGGCTTGAAAAGATTACACGGGTCGAATGTTCAAGACGGTATCTGCTACCGCCGGATGTCGATAGAGAGCGTTTTATTGCTGAAAATCATGACCGGATGACCGAGTGTCTTTATCCTGAACCTTTGAAATCATTTAAATTGGGAAACGTGCCGGAAAAAGTTTTTGAAGTCCCGCTAATGTCCGGTAATATCAACGAGTTTAAAAGGTTCAACTACGAGAACGGACTCGGCATGGACGAGTGGGATATTGAATATTATTCAAATCTCTTCACACAGGTCTTACACCGGAACCCTACCAATGTCGAACTGTTCATGCTCGGTAATAACAATAGTGAACATTCCCGTCACTGGTTTTTCAAGGGCAATTTAATTATCGATGGCCAGCAAATGCCGCGTTCTCTGTTTCAGATTGTGAAATCAACCCTGAGCGAGAATCCGGCAAACAGCATTCTGGCTTTTAGTGATAACTCCAGTGCCATTCGGGGATATACCATCTGGACGATAATGCCTCAAAATCCGAGAACATGTTCACGGTTTGTTCCTGGAAAATGTACTTACCATATGCTGTTTACTGCGGAAACCCATAACTATCCCAGTGGTATCCAGCCCTTCCAGGGAGCTACGACTGGCACCGGGGGCAGGCTCCGCGACGGCCATGCGACCGGAAAAGGGTCTCTGGTAATTGCGGGCACTGCCGGCTACTGCACGGCAGCTTTAAACATTCCGGACCATTCGATTCCCGGTGAGCCTCGCGGCCTTGCCTATCCCTTTGAGCTGGCTTCACCGTTAGATGTCCTCATTGAAGCCAGTAACGGAGCTTCAGATTACGGTAACAAGTTTGGAGAGCCATTGATTCAGGGATTCGTTCGAACCTTTGAGCAGATATTGCCGGAGAACGAGCGCCGGGGCTGGATTAAACCCGTAATGTTTACGGGTGGTATTGGACAAATCGATGAGCGGCATACCAGAAAGGAGGAACCTGTAAAGGGCTTCCTCATTGTTCAGGTTGGTGGACCGGCTTATCGAATTGGCATAGGCGGCGGTTCAGCTTCAAGCATGATACAGGGTGAAAATATTGCCGAGCTTGATTTTAATGCCGTCCAGCGCGGTAATGCTGAAATGGAAAATAAACTTAACCGGGTAATCAGAGTCTGCGTTGAAATGGGCGGTGAAAATCCGATTCTCGTCGTACACGACCAGGGTGCCGGCGGCCCCGGCAATGTCTTAGCTGAAATAGTAAATCCGGCAGGAGGCGTCATCAGGATTCGACGTGTTAAACTTGGCGACCCATCGTTAGCCGTAGTTGATATTTGGTGCGCCGAATATCAGGAGCGTTGTGCTTTCCTGGTTCACCCGGATAGAATCGATGAATTCTCGGCAATCTGTCACCGGGAAAAGGTAAATTGTGAAGTTCTGGGAGAAATCACCGGTGATGGGCAAATCACAGTCTATGATGAAAAAGAGTATTCCACACCGGTAAATCTTCCTCTAGACAGGATTCTGGGTGATATGCCCCCAAAATCGTATCATCTCCAGCGAATAACCAGGAAGCTGGACCCACTGCAGATTCCTCCCGGAGTGACTACCGAAGAAGCCCTGAGACTTATCCTGCGTTTGCCATCTGTCGGCTCAAAGGGATTCCTGGTACGTAAGGTCGACCGGAGTGTAACCGGACTGATTGCCCAGCAGCAATGCTGCGGTCCTTTACAGCTTCCGGTGGCGGATGTAGCCATAGTTGCCCAGAGCCACTTCGGGCTGACCGGGGGAGCGACGGCCATTGGCGAGCAGCCTATAAAGATGCTGATTGATGAAAAGGCCGGTGCTCGTATGGCGGTTGGAGAAATGCTCACCAATATGGTATCGGCCCGGATTAGCGATATCAGTCACATCAAGTGCTCGGTCAACTGGATGTGGGCAGCCAAACTCCCGGGTGAGGGAGCCCGGATTTACGATGCGGCATCGGCAATCGGCGACCTGATGAAACAACTGGGAATTGCCGTTGACCGGGGTAAAGACAGTATCTCTATGGCCGCCAGAGTCGGTAATGAAAACGTGAAAGCCCCCGGAGAAGTGGTGATATCCGGCTACGCCACGATGCCCGATATCTCTAAAAAGGCTACTCCGGACCTTAAGAGACCCGGAGAAAGCAGGTTACTTTTTATTCACCTGGCCAAAGGTAAGAATCGACTTGGCGGTTCGGCTCTGGCCCAGGCTTTTAACCAGATTGGAGATGAATCGCCGGATGTGGAAAATCCCCGGCTTCTCATAAACACATTTAAAGCTGTTCAACAATTGATAGGTGATGACCTGATTCTTGCCTGCCATGATAGGAGCGATGGCGGTTTAATCACGACCCTTTTGGAAATGGTCATAGCCGGTAATTGCGGCGCATCGATACAACTTCCTGATGATGAGGAGGCAATGCCTCAGCTGTTCTCGGAGGAGCTGGGATTGGTTCTGGAATGTCTTTCGGTCAATGAAAAACTGGTTGAGCGGGTCCTGCACGAATACGGAATCCCGTTTATTATTCTGGGCAGCTCCGAGAAGGATAAGCACCTGATTATCCATCATCGCCACCGGGTTGAAATGGATGTGAGTACGGCTACACTTTTATCGTGGTGGGAAGCGA
>JAQTPO010000147.1 GCA_028712845.1 Dehalococcoidales bacterium
ACATGGCTGGGTATGCCGGAGTTAGTGATAAATACGGTAACAAATCCCTAAACCGTAACAAGCTATCGACTTCTGGGGAAGAGGTAACACTAATTATTAATGAACTCGGAGTTTTCGGACAACCTCAGTGTGGGGAATGGGTCATTGTGCAATTATTATGATTGCATTTTTACCAAATCAGAACTTAATCAGCGAATACAGAGTCTTGACATTAATCCCTGTTGAACATACAATCTAGTGTGATATAAGTTGAGGTAATAGCGATGATATGCCCCGTTTGTAATAAAGCTATGTTCGTTATCGAGTATAAGCAGATTGAACTTGATTACTGTCAATCTTGCAGTGGTGTCTGGTTCGATTCTGGAGAGTTAGAATTGCTGCTGGAAGCAGGTGGGGTAGAAGGCGTCCGTCCGTTTCTGGGTAAAATTTTGAAGTTGCCGGACGCCCCGAGCCCGGAGAGAAAGCGTAAATGTCCTATCTGCACAAGGAATATGCGCAAAGTCAGGATTGGCGACGATACAGGTGTGGTGGTTGATGTGTGCGGAGAGCAGCATGGCATCTGGTTTGACGGTGGTGAGGTAGCATCGTTATTGAAGATAATTACCGATAGGTCGTCGGATGAAAAGAAAAACGAATCTGAGATTATGGGCTTTTTGAAAGAAGTCTTTCATGGCTAATGATCGGCGTCCAACCTTTATGTGCCAAATTCGTTATAATAAAATATAGGTAAACATACGGAGGTGACTTTATGGTTTGGCTTTGGGTGATAATTGCTATCGTGGTAGTTTTCCTGATTTTTCTGGCAAGCGCCTACAATGGATTGGTCAATGCTCGTAACGTCGTCAAGAATGCATGGGCGCAGATTGACGTTCAACTGAAGCGAAGATATGACCTCATTCCCAACCTGGTGGAAACGGTCAAGGGTTACAAGAATTTTGAACGTGAGACACTGGAAGCGGTGATTAAAGCCCGTACAGCGGCTCAGGGAGCGTCAGCGGCGGGTGTCGATGAACGTTCCAAGGTGGAAGGCGAACTGACGTCAGCATTGAGTCGTTTGATGGTGGTGGTGGAGAGATATCCAGAATTAAAAGCTAACCAGAATTTTCTTGCCCTGCAGGAAGAGCTAACTTCCACGGAGAATAAAATCAGCTTCTCCCGCCAAGCTTACAATGACGTTGTTCTGCAATACAACAATAAGACGCAGCAATTCCCCTCGAATGTAGTTGCCGGCATGTTTAACTTCAAGAAAGAGCAGGAATTCCTGCAAGCAACTGAGGGCGAAGCAGAAAGAAAAGCGCCGAAGGTCAGTTTCTAAGGTATAATTTATCTTGTTTTAATTTTGTGATACCGGGCCTTTCCATGTTGAGAGACTCTGTGTCGTGATGGTAGAAGATTATGTGGGAACAGATTCGGTCGAACCGTATCAGGTCTGTTGTGCTGGTAGTTGTGCTGGGCGCAGTGTTGCTTTTGCTTGGTTGGTTTCTGGGTAAAGCATTTGCCGACAGCGGCACAGGCGGCTTAGTAATTGCTCTGGCAGTCTGGGGCTTTATGAACCTGATTGCTTATTTTCAGGGTGATAGTATTTTGTTGTCTGTTGCCGGTGCCAGAAAAATTAAACCCTCTGACCACCCGCGGCTCTATAATGTCGTTGAGGAGATGAAAATCGCGTCGTCGCTGGAAAAAATGCCGGATGTTTACATAATTGATGACCCGGCGTTGAACGCCTTTGCGACGGGTCGGGACATAAATCACGCTTCTGTGGCAATTACTTCCGGATTGCTCCAGAAACTAAACAGGGATGAATTACAGGGTGTGATTGCACACGAAATCTCTCATATCAAAAATCGTGATGTTTTATTGATGACGATGTGTAGTGTCCTGTTAGGCACAATTGTCATCCTTTCATATTATGGTTCGCGGGTAATGATGTTCGGTGGCATGAGCGGGCGTTCCCGTCGCAGTTCTTCAAAGGATAGCGGTGGCGGAGCCGCAATTATTATGGTACTGGCTCTTCTTTTGATGATTTTGGCGCCGATTTTTGCGCAATTGATTTATTTTGCAATCTCCCGTAAGCGGGAGTATCTGGCAGATGCTTCAGCTGCTTTGTACACACGTTATCCGGAAGGACTTGCATCTGCGCTGGAAAAATTGGCACAGTCCGGTACTCCGGTGAAGTCTGCCAATCAGGCAACGGCGCCGATGTATATTGTCAATCCTTTCCGAACTAAAACTATGCGTGCCACTGATTGGACGAGCACGCATCCGCCGATTCAGGAGAGAATCCGTATCCTGCGTGCAATGGCAGGAGGTGCCTCGTTCGCTAACTATGACCAGGCATTCCGTCAGGTTAAAGGTACACGGAGCAGGGTGGTCTCCGAAAAAACGGCGGCAGCAGTAGGGGTGGTTGGTTTACGTTCCGGTGGTACCGAGGGACCGGTTGAAGATACGCCGATGGAGAAGGTAGCGCGCACCCGTGAAGTCAATGATATGATGTACCGTATGGATGACTATCAGATGATTGACTGCGATTGTGGCACAAGATTGAAAGTGCCACCTTCAATGCAGGGCACAGTAGTCAGGTGCCCGCGTTGCGGCAGAAGTCATCAGACATAAAACATTAAATACTAATATATCTAATCGCTAAATCCTAAAACTTGTAGCTTGATGATGTGTTCACATTCTGGCTGAATTGCTCAAAAGTATCTGTATTGGTATAATAATGTTTTGTGGGGCTGTAGCTCATTAGGGAGAGCATTTCCTTTGCAAGGAAGGGGTAAGGGGTTCGAATCCCCTCAGCTCCACCATACTTGACAGTTCCCGAACCATTAGCCCGAGCTATGATGGCGAAGGGGGCATTATATTCCGGCCTGGTTATCCTCCCTTCTTCAACGTGAAGCCGTTTCAGGACCGTCTCACACAATAACCGCCTCTGGTCAAAATTACCGTTCTCATAGAGAAAATCAAACTGAGTAGCCAGTTGAAGGGCTACCTCAAAATCGGCTTTGACCAGGTGCTGGCGTTGTCTGATGCTATCGACGTTAGTCTTCAGTCTTGACCTTTCCGCCTCAATCTGCGAGCGGTGTTCTTTGAAATCCGCGAGCGATATCTCCTCTTCCATATATAGCTTCTGAAGATTCTTCTCCACCCTCTCCAGCTTGGTAAGTCGTGCTTCAGAAGTTTTCAGCTGTCCGTCCCCCTCCAATTCCTCGTTGAAGAAGCGGGCCATCTGTTCTCTCAACATCTGTCTCTTACTCTCGGTGATGGTAAGGCTCTTGAAAAGCGCCGGTATCTGATCGTCGATGCTCTTGCTGTTATAGTAGACCTGGCTGCCGTTGACCTTCCGGCGGCTCCGGTAGTAGCTTAATTTCTTCTTGTTGTTAGTCTCCGCCCAACAAGGACTGTCAGCATCCACCGAGTGAAGCATACCGCGCAGTAGATACTTATGCCGCCGGGTGCGCTGCTTGTTCTTGTCGTGCTGCCTCAAAACTTGCTGTACCTGCGTGAAGGTATCTTTGTCTACCAGTGGCTCGTGACTCCCCTTGGTAGGGATATCACCAGGCTTCATCCAGGTCTCGCCGAGATAGAAGCGGTGATGGAACATCTCACTCCAGGCCTGTTTGCCAATGCGATTGCCTTTCCGGCTTCGTCGTCCCACGGAATATGCATGGTCGGCCCATTCCTCAAGGGTCCATTTGCCGCTGGCGAACTCTTTGAATGCCTGGGTAATAAACTTTCCGTTATCAGGGTCAACCTCGATCCAGGCGGACGTGCTGTCATGCTTATTGAGATAGCCCCAGGGAGCCTTCTTAGGCCACCCTCCAGTCTCCACTTTTCTCTGCAAACCCTTGCTGACCTCAACAGCCAGGTTTTTTGAGTACCACGAACTTATCACCTGCATCATACGCCGAGAGATGTAGCCCGCCGGAGTGGAGGCATCACCTGGTTCGCTCACGCTTTCCAAAATAATGCCCAGGTCGTCAAGCTCCTTCTCATATGTTACGAAGTCGTAATCGTTACGGGCGAAGCGATCAAGTTTATGCACCAGGATGACATCGAACTCCTTCGCCCTGGCTGCGGTTATCATCTTCTGAAATTCAGGCCGCTTGTCGGTACGGGCACTCTCTCCGGCATCAACAAACTCACTTACTACCTCCCAGCCTTTGCCCTGGGCATGGTAGCGGCATCTTTCAAGCTGAAAGGGAATGGACAGGTCTCTTTCAGCCTGCTCTTCGGTAGACACCCTGGCGTAAATCGCTACTTTCTTAGATTCCAAAGTCATCACACCCTCCTTTTGCTCTCCAGATACAATTGCTGGAATCAGAACATTTTTCCTCCGAGGGGCAGGAAATGTCCCCGTTGACCGGTATTGGCTGGATCGTCTCCGCCTGAAGTGAAATCAAGCTGAACTCTTCCGGTGGTACAGCCAGCAATATCACCCGGTAGGGCTCCTTTCCGGCGGAAAGGAGCGGACGCACCAGTATTACCGGTAGCTCGTCAGTATGTGTATTCCTCCAGAGCAAGGCTTTACCGCCTGTGACGGCGGCACATACCAGGGAACCGGCACGGGGACGACCATTTCGTGCCGGGATATTCTGCAGTCCGCAGAGGACTTTAGCTCGCTTTGCC
>JAQTPO010000148.1 GCA_028712845.1 Dehalococcoidales bacterium
TCCTGATACTGACCGGCTTATATCTTTCTCTAACCTCAAAGATTGAGTCCATATCAAAGCCGGGAACGGAGGCAGCCGTCAAACCAAAGACCGCCAAGAATCTGTTCTGGGTACCGCTTGCCGCCGGAGTAGGACTTTGCTGGGCGATTTCATTTTGCCTGATGCAGGTTGTCCTTAAGGATGTCTCCCCACTGGTAGCAAACACTATTAGAATACCGATGGCATCCATTATGCTCACCGCATTGATGGTCGGCACAGGGCAGAAGAAAGACCTGGTAATCACGAAGTACGGCAAGGTTGCCGCCGCGCTAATCATTTTTTCCGGTTTTCTGAGCTACTCAGTAGGGCTGTTACTATCGCTCTATGCCATCAAATATGCCGGGGTATCCCGGATGGCAATCCTGACATCAATTTCACCGTTGTTCGTGCTCGTTCTATCGATTATTTTTCTGCGGGAAAAACCGACCATACGGCTCGGTTTCGGTACATTGCTCTGCATAGCTGGGATAACGGTTGTAACTATGGGATAGAACAAACGCAATCAACACACAGTTAATACCCGACATCGCTAACAACTGCGGATATCAGTTTTCAACAGGAACAACAATTGCCATAATTATATAAACCCAGATACCGAGGGTACCGCAAAATATCGATGCGATAGCAATGACACGGACAATGGTCGGGTCTATATCAAAACATTTTGCTAACCCACCACAAACACCCTAAATCTTCCGGTCCGTTCGGCTGCGGCATAGTTTCTTAGCAGTAAAACCTCCGAACCTTCAATTTTGGCATCTTTGAAGCTATTAGCACACTGCACAGACATACTAATATGAAAACAACACGATTTATATATAGAGACTGCAGGGTAACGAAAAGCTATTCTTTCTTTTTGGTCGCTTTGGTTAGGAGATAAATCATCCCCGCGAGGCAGAGTAAGAAAATACCTGTCCCGATGGGCGAACCCCAGCCTAATATTACCAACAAATTATCCATCTTTTCCCCTTTAGAATTACTTTATCCCGAAAAAGTATACGTCTCCCGCGCTATTAGTATTTGATTAATGAAAAAATAGGAATATCTTTGATTTTTTCTTTTCCCTTGAGCTCGGTCAGTTCAATAAGGAAAGCAGCGCCAATAATATTTCCCTTCATCTCTTTTACAAGTTCGGCAACGGCCTCAATTGTGCCGCCGGTCGCAATTACATCATCGACAATCAGGATGTTTTTCCCAGGCTCAATACCATCTTGATGAATTTCTAACAGATCCTGCCCGTATTCTAAGCTATATGCCTTCCGGTAAACTCGCCAGGGTAGTTTACCCTTCTTCCTCACCGGCACTAAACCACTTCCTAAACGGTAAGCTAACGCAGCGCCGATGATGAAACCTCTTGCTTCTATACTTATAACCGCATCAATTCTCTGCGGACTATAATGACTGGCAATTTCATCGATAGCACGCTTGAATACAGGCCCGTTCTTCAGAAGTCCCGTGATATCTCTGAATACAATGCCCTTCTTGGGGAAGTCCTGAATATCTCTACAATATTTACTGAAATCTTCCGCGGATTTTGATTCCGGACCGCTACTCTGCTGGCTGTGCTCCCTCATCTCATTCTACTCCTAGATTTACTGCGTCAAAATGAATAATACTCTTGTGCCGGATAAACTTCAACAGGACTGACGACCAGGAGAATGAATAAAAAAGGGGAGCATTTCACTTCTGCTCCCTTTTCTTTGTAAGCTATTTTATTTCGATTACTTTCGTTTTATGGATTTCACTGAAGGCATTACCATTCTTTAATTCATATGACCATAATGAATCGTGAGCTTTCAGCGTTATATAGCTCGTTTCGGAAGGAATCCATGTGCAAATAGTTGTACTGCACCTCATTAAGTCAAGGGAAAGCTAATTATTTCTCTTGCGTAGAAAATCGTCCACTACTCTATAAAGCTTCTCATGCTCTTCTTGAGAGAGTGTTACGTTACTCTCCAGTTTACTTATATAGCTGTTAATTTCCGGTGAAGATTGTCTTAATCCTATCAGCTTTTTATTTTGTTGCGCGACGTTATTATAGATTTCTTGAAAATCCAAATTCAGCTTCAGTTTACTGTCGAGAAACCCCAAAACATTTTGATAGGCTTTCGGGTCATCAGCGGCGGCTAAATAAAAGGGAACGGGCACCCAGAAGTTCGCTGCCGCAAAATTCCTGGTTTTGGCAATCCATAGCAGGTAGGAATTTAAGGTTGGGTGGTTACCGGGCGGCGTTTCAAAATCCATATCCTGGGATAAAATATAGGGAACTAAGTTGTTCTTAATTTGATTCGAGTTTGAAATAGCCCGGCAGTCTCTCGGAGCAGTATGGGTGATAGGAGTAATCATAGAGCCCAGGGTATACATCTCTTTGCCGTGGTAATACTCCTGAGCGACATCCAGTATCAGATTGATAAATTTAGCCCATTCATATATGGGCGTAGTGCTATGAAATATTATCAGGTCATGCTCGGGGCAAGCGTAGAAAGTGCTCTGGGGAAACTGAACAATATCATTTTCTACTACTACGCCACCTAGAGGGAAAAATTCCACGGGGTTTATCTCACCAAATGGACGAAGATTCAGGTTTTTTAACAGGTATTCTATGACCTTTTCCCCCAGTTGGGCAGCATCCGCTTCCCAACTCACTATCATCGTCGGGTTATTTAGTTTCGGCATACTGGAAAACTTCAGGAGTTCAGTCATACCCCTTGGTCCTTATTCTTAAAGAATTCGTTGATATGTTCTTTAAACCATTTCTCGTCTTCTTCGCTGATAGTCTCCTGTTTTGTCTGTGTAGCCCTTTTTCTTTGTTCTAAGCGTTCTTTAATATCCTGAGGTAATTGCTGGTAGATATTGCTTACCACTGCTTCCATCTTAATAATTGCCTCATCGAGTATATCAGATGCAAGATTAATACCGGTGATTTTAGATAAAGTAACCATCACTGCTTTAGATGCTTTGGGATAAGGAAACGCCATTCTTGATAAATAATCCGGGATTTCCCCCATCAAGCAGACTCCATCTATTCCCCGTCTTTTAGCAACTCCGATTAATAGACCATTCAAGCCTGTGATACTACCCTGATTCTTATTACCTTCCGCTTCACTCATCAAGATGATGTTAGCATAACTGCGGAGCTCAGGTAATAATGTTGCCCGATTGGCTACTGCCACGACTTTAGGCGGCAGGCTGTGATGAGTGATGGCGACTGCAGCACCCGACGTATAAATGCGTCGGCAGGAAAATTTCTGCGCCACGTCAAGCACGAGATTCGCCATTTCATAAGCTCTTTTCCCTTCAGCATAGGGGCTTTCTCTGATGGCAGGTTGTTCTTCACCGATAAAGAAAAGAAGGTTGCGTGTAGCCAGTCGCTTGAAATAAAACGTGCTGCTGGGGAAACTCATCTCAGTCAGAATACCGGTACGAATAACCGCTTTATTGGGGTAGAAAAAATCACATGGGTCTATCTCACCGAGTTCCTCTGCCTGTACGACCTGACGCAGAGTATCCACAGCGATTACTCCGACATTACCAATCCCGGGCCACCCGACAATCATATCAGGATTGTTCAGTTCTGGCTCTTGCTTAAGGATAATACCCAAGAACCATCACCTCTTTTAGACACTTGCCAGTAACCGGGGGTTTTAGTTAGCTAGCGTGACATGGACATTTGTGTATAGTTTGTGCTCGGTCGTAACTTTGTCTTTAATATTAACACGTTTGCTGGTATTTATGGTAACCAGCTTAGATACATCTCTCTGATAGCCGCACCAAAGGCACTCTGCATACCAACCAGCACTTTCAAGCTGAATGATGAGGTCGGCACCACACTGGGGACAGCTCTTTGATTTCCATATCGCCATCTTTCTCATCCCTCCATGTTTATTAGGACATCTTTTTGCTAGTGATATCCCTTTTCATGCTGTGCAGATACTTTTCATTACCCGCTAACTTTTTTCCGGTCAATTGTAGAATAGACCACACGGGTTACAACAGCATTAAGATGAGAAAAATAAGGTAACAACAAAGCAACAATCAGGTAATATTTTGGTTACAAAAAGTGGACTGGCTTTCTGCTGGCAGACATGGAACCCAGAGCAGTAGCTCTGTTTTAAGAAGGAATAAAATAAATCCCCACTGGAGTCTTTAACCGGATAGACAATCCTGCAAAAATTTAAACAACTTCCGGGGTTGTACCAATTACTTTTACCAGTGTCCCTGCTTTATCATCTCTGCAACGAGATTCACGAATTGTCTATGGCTGTCTTTTAGTCTTGAAGCGATGACCTTGGTGAGATTCCTCATCAGCACTAATTCAATTTTGGGATTTTCTTTAAAGAGACGCTGCAAGTCCGAGGCTTTGATAGCAATGATTTCAGATGGTTCGATACATTTTATAGATGAAGTGAGAACATTAGGCTCGACTAGAGCAGACCAGGCACACACCTGCCCTTTTGTTAAGGTAGCAACGGTCGACTTCTGGTTATAAGGTGCTACATCTATCCGCATTTCAATGGCGACCCTGCC
>JAQTPO010000022.1 GCA_028712845.1 Dehalococcoidales bacterium
TTCTCTTCTTTGTGAAAAATAAAGGGAAAGTAATCAGCCGTTCGGAGCTACAACAAAAAGTATGGGGTTCCAGTCAGCTCGATACCGACCGCACGATAGATATCCACGTGTGCCGACTCAGAAAGAAAATTGAGCCAAACCCTCACAGGCCAAGACATCTTATCTCAATCAGGGGTCTCGGCTACAAACTGAAATGATAGTTCCTTAACCTTTGAAACAAAATTAATATGAACGTAATATAACCGTAATCTTAAAGAAACAGGTTTCTTCTACACTGAAAATAGAAGCTTAATAAAGGGGGAGGATAAAATGACAGGGATAATAGCAGGAGGAATATTCGTTACGTTGTTTGTCGCATGGGTAGTTGTCCCTTCTCGCATCAAGAAGATGCATGAGGCTAAAGAAGAAAAGAATAAAATAGACTAACATTAAACGTTTCCCGGATACACAAACGACTGTATTCAGTTTGAAGGAGTTCCAACATGAAAATCTTTGAGCCGATTATTTCTCGTTTATCTTCATGGATAAATGCCAGCCCATCACGTCGAGATACGTGGATACGGCGTAGCTTGGTCATCACGATTATGCTGGTACTGCTTTATGCAACCTTCTGGATGGTGCCGAATGCGGTACTCGCTGGCGACCCAACCGGGATAGATACATTAACAACAGACCCCAGTGCCGGACTTAATATGGCATGGACACTGATAACCGGTTTCCTGGTGTGGTTCATGCAGTTAGGTTTCGCCTTTTTAGGGGCAGGACTAATCCGTGCTAAGAACAACGTAAACTACTGGACCAAGAGCTTCATGGATTTCTGTATCTCATCCATTGGTTTCTGGGCATTCGGCTTTGCCTTCATGTTCGGAGGCTCCCAATTCTTCTCCGGGCTTGACCAGGGCAATGCATTCATCGGTTCTTCAGGCTTCCTCCTGACTGGTATGAGCTACGATGTTAAAACGATAATGATGTGGTTCTTCCAGATGACATTTATGGCTACTGCCTGTACGATTGTGGCTGGTGCCGTTGCCGAAAGAATGAAAATCACGGCTTACCTGGCGTATGCCTTTATCATTGGCGCTATCGTATATCCCATATTTGGACATTGGGTATGGGGCGGTGGTTGGCTCAGCACTTTGACAATTATGGGCACTACCGGTGTTAAGGATTTCGCCGGCTCCAGCGTGGTACATATGGTAGGAGGACTGACAGCTCTTATTGGGGCAGCGATGGTTGGTCCCAGAATCGGTAAATTTAACAAGGATGGTACTCCAAACCTCATTAAGGGACACAATCTACCTTTTGTTGTTATCGGTACCTTTATTCTATTCTTCGGATGGTTCGGTTTTAATCCCGGGAGCACATTAGCAGCGACTGACCTGCGCATATCTGTAATTGCTGCCAATACATTCCTTGCCGGTGTCACAGGGGCTGTAGTGGCTCTTTACTGGACGTTCGTCAAAACAGGCAAGATGGATATCATCATGGGCTGCAACGGTAGTCTGGTTGCATTGGTAGGAATTACCGCTCCATGCGCCTATGTCGCCCCTTGGGCTGCTGTCGTTATCGGTGGTTTAGCAGTTCCGGTCATGATGTTTGCCAGCTACGTAGTGGAAAGAGTTTGGAAAGTGGATGATGCCGTAGGGGCTGTTCCGGTCCATTTAGCCGGGGGTATCTGGGGAATACTAGCAGTAGGCATCTTTGCCGATGGGACATATCAAGGCGTTCAGGGATTAATCACTGGACATGTTGGACAGCTACTACTTCAGCTTGTCGATATTGCAGCAGCAATAGCATGGGTTGCGCCCACAATGTTCCTGACCTTCTGGATAGTTAAGAAAACCATGGGGCTTCGTGTCAGCCGAGAAGAGGAACTGCAGGGTCTGGACATTCCGGAACATGGTATAGAAGCATATCCTGTCGATGTCGTAACTTCTGCAGGTGGGAAAGTACCCGATTTAGACTAAATCGTCATTGTACCTTAACAGATGAATAAATTAACAAAATCGTGACCCTTATGAAATATTCCTGTAACATTTCTCCTGTAAAGTATAGACATCTGAGGCAGCAAGGAGAAAAAGATGTCTATCAACTACGCTGATACCGCATGGATGCTGGTCTCTTCGGCAATGGTGCTGTTTATGACCCCGGGACTGGCATTCTTCTACGGCGGACTGGTAAGAAGAAAGAACTTTCTCTCCACCATTATGATGAGCTTCGCCTGTCTGGGACTAATCGGTTTGCTCTGGGTAGTTTATGGTTATAGCCTCGCCTTCGGAGCGGATAAAGCAGGCATCATCGGCGGGCTGGATTTCATCGGACTGATTGGAGTGGGACAGGAGCCATCTTCAGTTTATGCAACCACTATTCCTCATCTGTTATTTATGGCTTATCAGGGAATGTTCGCCGTCATCACGGTTGCGCTTATTACGGGCGCAGTCGTGGAGCGCATCAAATTCAGCGCCTTGATGTTATTCTCGGTATTGTGGTTTACCCTGGTCTATTGTCCGGTAGCACACTGGGTCTGGGGCAGCGGCGGCTGGCTGGCAAAACTGGGCGCACTGGACTTCGCCGGCGGCACGGTAGTGCATATTGCGGCAGGAGTATCCGCACTATCGCTGGCATTATTACTCGGTCCCCGCAAGGGATTCAAAGAAAAAGAACCGATGGAACCGGGCAATATCCCGATGGTAGCGCTCGGTGCCGGCATGCTCTGGTTCGGCTGGTTCGGTTTCAATGCCGGTAGCGCCCTGACATCAGGAGGGCTGGCATCCAGTGCTTTTGTTGCCACGAATATCTCCGCCGCCACCGCCGCTTTCGTCTGGATGATACTCAGTTGGATTTACCGCCGTCCCTCACTATTAGGGGTTGTTACCGGCGCTGTTGCAGGACTGGTGGCAATTACGCCTGCGGCAGGTTTTGTACAGCCGATTATGGGCATACCGATCGGCGCCGGTGTTGCCGTCATCTGTTACTATATGATGCTCTTCCGCGCAAAAACGGGTATCGATGAATCGCTGGATGTCTGGGCAGTGCATGGCATCGGCGGCACCTGGGGAGCGCTGGCAACCGGCATCTTCTGCAGTGTGGCAGTGAATTCTGCAGGAAAAGATGGCCTTATTTATGGAAATCCGAAACAGCTTTTACTGCAATTGATTGGCGTGGTGAGTGTCTGGGCTTTTGCCTTCGTGATGACCTGGATACTCGGCAAGATTGTCAATGCCATAATAGGATTGAGGGTCTCTTCCACTGAAGAATCTGTTGGACTGGACATCTCGCAACACGGAGAACGTGCTTATGGAGGCCAGTTAAGATGAAAAAAATTGAGGCTATCATCCGTGAAGAAAAGCTGGAACAGGTGAAAAAATGTCTTGAAGGTGTCGGTTACTTTGGCATGACAATCACTGAAGTCGGAGGCAGGGGAAGACAGAAAGGAGTGCCACTGAAATGGGGTTCTAAAGAGTATCTGGTTGAATTTCTCCCCAAACTTAAAATCGAGTTGGTGGTCATGGATGAAGATGTCTCCCCGACAGTGAATGCCATTATCAGAGGGGCTAGGACAGGTGTGATAGGCGATGGTAAAATCTTCATTATTCCCGTCGAAGACGCAATACGAGTGCGTACGGGCGATTCCGGCACCAGTGCCGTATAGCCAGAGAAAACAAATACAGATTGTTGAATAAAATATAAAATAGAATCTTTGATCGATGAAGGGGGATTTCTCAATGAACCATACGAATGGAAACACAATGACAGCACTGATTGATATTTACGGCAGTAATGTCTTCAATGACGCAGTCATGCGCCACAGCCTGCCGAAGGAGACTTATAAGTCCTTGCGCCAGACTATTGAGGAGGGGTTGCCGCTCGATCCACAGGTTGCGGAGGTTGTCGCCTCGGTAATGAAGGATTGGGCTATCAGCAAGGGCGCGACCCATTTCACTCACTGGTTCCAACCGATGACAGGCATCACCGCAGAAAAACATGACTCTTTCATCTCGCCGACACCTGACGGCCGCGTGATTCTGGAGTTCTCCGGCAAGGAGCTCATTAAGGGCGAACCGGATGCGTCATCTTTCCCGTCCGGAGGGTTGCGTGCTACATTCGAAGCCCGTGGCTATACCGTGTGGGACTGCACCTCACCCGCTTTCGTAAAGGACGGCAGCCTTTATATCCCGACAGCCTTCGCCTCCTATACCGGTGAAGCACTCGACAAGAAGACTCCGCTACTACGCTCGATGGATACCCTGAACCGTCAGGCGTTGCGGGTCCTCCGCATCTTTGGCAATAAAACAACCAAACGGGTCGTTACCACAGTCGGCCCCGAACAGGAATATTTCATTATAGATAAGGTGTTGTTCGACCAGCGCGAGGACCTGATTCTTACCGGCCGTACACTTTTCGGCGCCAAACCTCCCAAGGGACAGGAGATGGAGGACCACTATTTTGGTCACCTCAGTGACCGGATTGCAGCTTTCATGTCCGATCTGGATACAGAGCTGTGGAAGTTGGGTGTATCTGCTAAGACCAAGCACAACGAGGTTGCTCCGGCGCAGCATGAGCTTGCCCCTATATACACGACAACCAACATCGCCACTGACCACAACCAACTGACGATGGAGACCATGAAAAAAATTGCACTGCGTCATGGGCTTGTCTGCTTACTCCATGAAAAGCCATTTGCAGGTATCAACGGTTCCGGTAAGCACAACAACTGGTCTATGGCTACTAATGACGGACAGAATCTGCTTGAGCCCGGTAAGACACCGCACGAGAATCTCCAGTTCCTGCTCTTCCTGAGTGCAATTATTCAAGCCGTCGATGATTATGCCGACCTGCTGCGTGTCACCTCTGCCAGTCCGGGTAATGACCACCGCCTCGGCGCCAATGAAGCGCCGCCGGCAATTGTTTCAATCTTCCTCGGCGAACAACTGACCGACATCCTTGACCAGATTGAAGCAGGCGGTGCAACCAACAGCAAGGCAAATGGGACCATGCATCTGGGTACCAGTTCGCTGCCTTCATGGCTTAAGGACACGTCTGACCGTAACCGCACCTCGCCCTTTGCCTTTACCGGCAACAAGTTCGAGTTCCGCATGGTCGGTTCGATGCAGTCGATTGCTCAGGCTAACTTCGTACTGAACACCATTGTCGCCGAAAGTCTCGAGCAGTTCGCCGACCGCCTTGAAAAGACCAAAAATATCAAGAAGGAAATCAATGCAATTCTCCTTGAAGTTATTAAAAGCCACAAGCGCATCATCTTCAACGGCAACAATTACTCGGATGAATGGGTTGCTGAAGCCAAGAAGCGTGGACTGCCGAACATCAGTTCAACAGTCGATGCGATTGCGGCGATACGTGCGGAAAAGAACCTCGTTTTGATGGAGAAGCACGGCGTCCTCTCCCGTGTCGAGATGGAATCCCGTTGCGAAATCCAGTACGAGATATACATCAAGACGGTCAATATCGAGGCCCTGACTATGGTTGAGATGTCAAAGCGCCAGATCCTGCCCGCTGTTATCGGCTACAAGTCCGAACTGGCGTTATCGATCAGTAACATCCTTGCGATCGACGGCAATGCAAAGATTGAGAAAGCCCTGTTCACCAAGATAGAGGAATCGATGAAGTCATTCAGCACCAATCTTGCCAAACTTGAAAAGGCGCTTGAGACCGCGGCTAACCTGCACGGTGACACGAGAGCTCAGGCTATCGCCTATCGCGACCTGGTCTTCACGGCGATGGGAGAACTACGCAAGGATTCCGATACGCTTGAGACTCTGGTAGCTGCCGATTACTGGCCATTCCCGACATACTCTGAGTTATTGTTCAATATATGAAGCCTTCGTTGTACGGGTTCCAAAATGTGGCCGTTCACCGTTTACGACAATACGAAATCGAAATCAGTAACGGGCGCATAAAGCGATAGCAGAATGATTACGTGATATAGTTGTCAGCAGGCGGGTAAAGTAATAAGGAAATAATAGCCGTATTTCCAGTTTATTCTAGTTGTGCTGGATGAAGGTTTCCCTGTCACTGCAAATGCTATAATAGGGAGGAGCAGGAACCGGAGACATCGGTGGTGTAAAGCCTTTATCACCCCGATAGAGAACACTTCGCATATCGGTACGGATGACTCAGGCGATAACGCCTTCGAACTTATTGAGTCATAATTATTTAGGGGGGTGCATTTTCATGGCAAGCAAAGCCAAGACAACAGAAAGCAAAGAATATGTTCTCAAGATGGCAAAGGAAAATGATGTCCGGTTTATCCGTCTGTGGTTTACTGATATTCTCGGTATGCTGAAGAGTTTTGCCATCTCCATAGATGAACTGGAGGGAGCGATGGAAGAAGGCATGGGCTTTGACGGCTCTTCCATCGAGGGTTTTGCCCGGATTGATGAGAGTGATATGGTGGCTAAGCCTGACCCTGACACTTTCCAGATTTTGCCATGGAGACCGCTGGAGCATAACGCCGTCGCCCGGATGTTCTGTGACATTCAGAAACCCGGCGGTGAACCCTTTGAAGGCGACCCCAGATATGTTCTCAAGCGGAATTTGAAGAAAGCTTTGGATTTGGGTTTCACCTTTTACGTCGGTCCTGAATTGGAGTTCTTCTATTTTAAAGATTCAAAAGGCACGGAAACACTGGATTCCGGCGGTTATTTCGACCTGACACCGCTGGATGCTGCTACCGACCTGCGAAGAAACACAGTTATCACGCTCGAAAAAATGGGCATCGGTGTCGAGTATTCTCATCATGAAGTCGCTCCCAGCCAGCACGAAATCGATATGCGTTATACCGATGCGCTGACAATGGCAGATAACGTAATGACCTATCGGCTGGTGGTAAAACAGATTGCCATTAATCAGGGTGCTTATGCTACCTTTATGCCTAAACCTGTTTTCGGCATCAATGGCAGCGGTATGCATGTTCATCAATCGCTTTTCAAAGGAGACCGTAACGCTTTCTTTGACCCCAAAGGTAAATATTATCTGTCCAAGATTGCGAGAAGCTATGTAGCAGGTCTATTAAAATATGCGCCGGAAATCACTTCCATCAATAACCAGTGGATTAACTCTTACAAGCGACTGGTCCCCGGTTATGAAGCACCTGTATATCTATCCTGGGCGAAGCGCAATCGCTCTGACCTGATTCGTGTACCGGAATACCGTCCGGGCAGAGAGAAGGCAACCAGAATCGAATTACGCTCGCCTGACCCTGCCTGCAATCCCTACCTGTGCTTCAGCGTGATGCTTGCCGCAGGATTGAAAGGTATTGAAGATGGGCTAGAGCCACCTGAACCGGTTGAAGAGAACGTTTATGAGATGTCCGCAAAAGAACGCAAGGCTCGCGGTATCAATACCTTACCTGCCAGTCTGACAGATGCTATTGCTCTTACCGAAAAGAGTGAACTTGTGAAGAAAGCACTGGGTGACCACGTCTTCAATGCCTTCATAGAGAATAAGAAGATTGAGTGGAACCTGTACCGTAGCCACGTCTCGAAATATGAAGTTGACAGGTATTTACCCCTGTTATAAGCTACCGCTAATCATTATCTGAAAGGAATTGTGGAGAGAAATGAGGTTACCTCCTTTTTTCAGAGGAGTGGAGGAGCAGGTTTTTATTGGAAAATCCTCCCACTCCTCAGCGTTCTTACATGAGGTGAAGAATGCACCGTCTTAGAATTGCCATGGCGCAGATTAACACCACCGTCGGTGACTTTAACGGTAATGTAAAAAAGATTCGGGGAGCGATTGACACTGCCCGCGCTGAAGGGGCGGAGCTTGTTACACTCCCCGAACTTGCCGTTTGCGGCTACCCGCCTGAAGACTTGCTCTTCAAACCACAGTTCATTCAGGCAAATCTGCAATCCGTGCAACAAATTGCAGAAGCAACTAAAGGCATTACGGCAATAGTTGGCTTTGTCGATGCCGACGGCGATATATATAATGCCGCGGCTGTGATTTCAGACGGCAAGTTCATCGGTGACTACCACAAGATCTACCTGCCCAACTATGGCGTCTTCGATGAAAACCGTTACTTTAGGGCAGGTAACGAGTGTCCTGTATATGTCATCAATGGCGTTGGCGTCGGCGTCAATATTTGCGAAGATATCTGGTATGAAGCCGGACCTGCTTTAGTACAGGCGTACGCCGGCGCCGAGGTTATCATTAATATCAGCGCATCTCCTTATCACAAGAGTAAAGGTGAATCACGGGAAAAAATGATAGCCGCACGCGCCACCGATACAGTTGCCATCTTTGCCTATAACAATCTGGTTGGAGGTCAGGATGAGCTAGTCTTCGATGGTCACAGCCTGGTGTTTGATGAGAAAGGCAATCTTCTGGCGCGGGGCAAACAGTTTGCAGAAGATTTTATTGTTGTCGACCTGAATATAGACTCGGTCTTTCGAGCACGGCTCCACGACCCGAGATGGCGTAAAGAAGCGCCTTTTCTGGAGCGAACCGGGTGGCATCAAACTAAAACGATTGTTTCGACGGCGCCTTCAACTACGCCTAAACCACCGTTAAAATCCAGACGAATCGCTGTTCTGGATATGGTTGCGGAAATCTATCAGGCACTGGTCATAGGCACGCGGGACTACATCCGTAAGAACGGCTTTGAGAAGGTCGTCATCGGGCTTTCCGGCGGCATTGACTCGGCGTTAGTCGCTGCTATCGCTGTCGATGCGTTGGGTAAGGAGAACGTAATTGGCGTATCGATGCCATCCCGATATTCATCTTCAGGTAGTGTTACCGATACCCAACAACTTTGTAAAAACCTGAAAATGAAACTGTCTTCGATTCCAATCGAAAAACCATTCCAGGCTTATCTGGATTCCCTCACCGAATCATTTGCCGGCGTTAAGTCTGACAGCACCGAAGAGAATTTACAGGCTCGCGTCAGAGGCAATTTGCTAATGGCGCTTTCTAATAAATTCGGCTGGCTGGTGCTCACTACCGGTAATAAGAGTGAAATGGCAACCGGTTACACGACCTTGTATGGTGATATGGCTGGTGGCTTTGCCGTCATTAAGGATGTCCCCAAGACTTTGGTCTATGAGCTGGTAAAATATCGCAATACGCAGGCTGGTTATGACCTGATACCTGCGTCTGTTTTAAACAAGCCCCCCTCAGCTGAGTTGAGGCTCGAACAGAAGGACACTGATAGCCTGCCGGCATATGAAGTTCTGGACCCGATTATTACGGCATACGTTGAGGAAGATAAATCAGTAGAACAAATCATTGCCATGGGCTTTGATAAAGATGTCGTACAGAAGACGGCGAAACTCGTTGACCACAGTGAATACAAGCGCCGCCAGTCGCCTCCGGGCGTCAAAATCACCACTCGCGCTTTCGGACGGGATAGAAGATTACCTATCACCAACCTTTTCAAAGAATGGTGATGTGGTATAATGAAACCGTCCGAAAACAGGTTTCAGAGGAAACAGGAACAATGGTACAAGGCTCAGCATCCGATACGGAACGCAAGATAATAGCCATCCTCAAAGTTCTCAACGAGTCGTCCGAGCCGCTCGGCTCCATCACGATTGCGCGCGAACTGGAACGCCACGGCATTTTTCTGAGTGAAAGGGCAGTTAGATACCACCTCCGAATCACCGATGAGCGCGGACACACCCAGCCATTTGGCAGGGACGGCAGGATGCTTACTGCTCAGGGATTGGAAGAATTAAAGATAGCGCTGGCGCCGGAGCATGTTGGTTTTGTTTTAGAGAAACTGGAAACACTGGCGTTTCAGACAACATTTAACCCCCGGACACGCACCGGATTGGTGCCGATAAACACCTCGTTGATTGATAAGGACAAGTTCAAAGAAGTGCTTGCTATAATCGGTGAGGTTTTTGCGGCTGGTTTTTGTGTCAGTGAACTTATCGCTGTGGCTCATGAGGGAGAAAAACTCGGTTCGGTTATTGTTCCGGAAGGGAAAGTAGGCATCGGCACGATATGTAGTGCCGTTGTTAATGGTGTCCTGTCAAAGTCAGGCGTCCCTATAGAGTCAAAATTCGGCGGGGTGCTGGAACTGAGAAATCCGAAAACAGAACGTTTCGTGGCTATCATTTACTATAGCGGCACATCGCTGGACCCCTCGGAACAGTACATTCGCGCCAGGATGACCAGCGTCAGAGAAGCCTCCATAACCGGCAAAGGCAGGATACTGGCGAACTTCCGTGAAATACCTGCCCCATCGAGGGCGCTCGTCAGCGAAAAAATAGCTGAGATGAAAGAGTCTGGCATCGGGGGAGTGTACCGCTTGGGCAATACCAGCGAATCAATCTGCCAGATACCGGTGGGACTTAACCGGGTGGGGATGGTTTTTCTCGGGGGGCTGAATGCTATGGCAGCAATGACTGAGTCCGGTATCACAGTGGAAAACAACAGTGAGAGCGGAGTAATCGACTTTCAGCAACTGGTGAGCTTCCGGAAAATCTAAATTGCGCCCCAGCCCTTCATAAAAACAGCACCGGCAAATTAGTATAAGGCAATTTAAGACAGAATTGGCTCAAATAACAGTCCTCGCTGATACTCATGTCCGAACCCTCAGGGAGCTTCCGCAGACGGTTACACAGGCGATAAAGGAAGCCGAATGGGTGGTTCATTGTGGCGATTATACCAGTCTTACAGTAGTCGAAGAACTACAAAGCACAGCCAGAAATTTTGTGGGTGTTTACGGAAATTCCGACCCGGAAGAAGTCAGGCGCCGGCTGCCGGCTGAAACCGTCATCGAACTCGAAGGCAGGCGTATAGCGGTCACGCACCCTTACTGGGGTGGACCACCCGATAGGCTGGAGGAAAAGCTGATTGCCAGATTTCCCTCTGCCGATGTCATTTTATTCGGGCATACGCACGACTCCTGTAATATGAAATTAAACGATGTTCAACTCTTTAATCCGGGGCAGGGTTATTCTTTCCATACTATGCCTTTAACTATAGGCATTATGACCGTGAGTAAACAAGAACTTAAATGTCAGATAATGTCACTGGGTAGATTTTAGTCGGTAATCATCCTCCAAATTTCATCGGGGAAGAGAAAGGGCTGACGCTTCTCAGAAGCGTCAGCCCTTCGATTTAACTAATCTTTTACCGATTACACCCGACGGCTAAATCGCATACCCAAGAAGAAGCCGCCGATTCCCAACAACACTGCCACGACTCCGAAAATTACGGGCCAGCCCCAGCTCGGCATGGTGAAACCCATGAAGAAGGAGAAGGGATTTGCCCATGCGCTTTCGTTAGATGCGCCATCAATCGCTTTAACCCGCCAGTAATAGGGCGCTTTTTTACTCGCTGATTTCAGCGTCTCTGTTGCTGCAAAGGTATAGGATGAGGTAGTCAGCCCTTCTTTTTGCAGGATAAGAGTACTGAACGTGGCATCCTTGGAAACCTGCAAAGTATAAGTCACACCACTGGGGTCCGTCACATCTGACCATGATAGTGTCGGTATCTTATCCCCTCTGGTCGAATTCGCGGGGAGAACAAGCGTGGGCGCTGTCGGAGCTGTCGAATCCATCGCAAAGTCGAAGGTTTTCGTGGTGGTGCCATCGGTAACGGTAATCACGTGGATGCCGCCTTTACTCACCGGTGCTTTAAATGTCGCGGTGAACGTTCCATTGGCATCTGTACTGCTTGAAGCTATCTGGTCAGCATCATATTTGACCGTGACACTCTTGCTTGAACCAAAACCTGTGCCATTAACAGCAATGTTACTGCCGACAGAGCCGCTTGCCGGGTCAATTTTAGCATCAGGGGTAATACTGAAAGAAGATTTCTGGGTATTGGTCTGGTCGGTGATAACCAGGTCATGTGCCCCCATACTACTGGTCGGGACTGCAAAGGTTGCGGTGAAACTACCCTTCGCATTTGTCGTTGCTGTCCCAGCCTGCACATTATTATAAGTAATTGTAATTTTTGAATTAGCTTTGAATCCGGAGCCAGTGGCAGTAATACTGGTCCCCACAGGCCCACTATCTGGGCTTATATTAGCAGGAGCAGGGGAACTGGTAAAATTAGCGCTAATGGTGTTAGTAGTATCGCTGGCTATTATCGTATGATTGCCGGCGGCGCCAGCCGGCACCTTAAAATTAGTGACAAAACCGCCGTCTGCGTCGCTGGTTATGGATGCAGGAACAGTAGTAACACTCGCGCCATCGAAAGTAATTGTAATGTTGCTATTAGCAAGAAAACCCTTACCTGTAACTGCGACATTGGTGTCCACGGACCCGGTGGTAGGACCGATAGTCATAACCGCACTCACTGAGAAATCTGCCGTTAAAGCATTACCTGACGCATCCTGAGCCGTAAGGGTGTGAGTACCACCCGATACTTCAGGGACGACTAATGCGACATCGGAAAATCTTCCGTATGCGTCAGTGAGAATGCTAACACTAATTGCAGTACTGTCCATAGCGAAAGACATCGCCGAATTAGCGGCAAATCCGGCGCCTGAAACCGTAATTGAAGAGCCGACCGCGCCTGTGTTTGCCGATAATGTCATCTTGGGTGTGATGCTGTAAGACGCTCCTGCAGATAAGCCGCCATAATCCCCGGCGGTTATGGTATGAACTCCACCATAACTCTGCGGCACAGTGATAACGGCACTATAGAATTGACCATAGGCGTCCGAATATACTGCAGATGCTGGCGTCTGCGCAATGCCATCAAAATAAATCGTTATCGTCGTGCTTGCCGCAAAACCATTGCCGCTAACGATAACCTGGTCGCCGATATTTCCGGATGTACTCCCCAGAAATACTTGTGGCGTTATTGTAAAAGTCGGTATGGTTGCGGCGGTGGTATCACCGGCACTGGTCGTTATGGTGACATTATATACCCCTCGTGTCAATACGGGGACACCAAACCATGCGGTGACCGTGCCACCTGTCGGTACTGCTGTGGCTCCAACAACGGTTGTCGTTCCGAATGTCACGGTATAGTTGCTGGGTACAGTAAAACCAGTCCCATAAGCATAAATTACTGTCGCGGGAGGTCCCGATGCTGCCGATAACGTTACGGTGACAGCCGCTGCCAGTACCGGCAATACCGATGTCAGTATTACTATAGCGCTTAAAGTAACAGCTAGTAAGATAGCCAAGAATCTTTTATATGTTCTCAATTGTTCCTCCCTCTACAAGGTACATTTCGACAAAAACTCCCTGGGTTTTATCTACAGCCACTCTTTGCTGAATATGCTATACTTTGCTTCTTTCTCAAAGTCTTATTTGTATCGTATCAAACAAAATATGAGGCTTTATTCACATTGATTCCAACAAAGCTACTCATAATTTACCTCTGTCCTTCTACCTTAATTTTACTTCACATTTCACTTGTGTCAATATGCAGACACATTGACTTTTTAAAAAAGCCATCAAGGGAGAGGAGTAAATTGATAAAAATTTATTCATTTACGAGATTTTCCATTGGGATTTGATTTTCTCCTGTAATAAATATTTTAGGGAGTTCATATGATACACCCTTCCTTCCCCATTCAGGTATCCTTACCATGAAAATTATATTATATCGAGATGAACAGTGCATGAATAACCATAACTTTTAATGAAAACTCAGGGCAAAGAATATAGAATTGTGCCGGCGCCCGACAGGCGAGACACCTGTCCACTATGTAAAATCTCTTGACTTTGAATTCTCTTGCCCTTAGACTTTGAATATAGGCAAATTAAGAAGTGTTTTACAAACAATGATTACAATTATTGATTACGGCGCAGGTAACATCGGGAGTGTGCAGAGAGCCTGCGCAGAGATAGGTATTCAGTCCATCATTGCCGATAACCCCGCCAGGCTGAAAAATGCCGGGAGAATAATTTTCCCGGGGGTCGGCGCCGCACCTGCGGCGATGGATAATTTAAGGCGGACAGGGCTGGCAATCGCCCTGAAAAATGCATTCGAATCGGGAATTCCGATTCTTGGTATCTGTCTCGGCGCACAGGTTATTCTGGATAGCTCCGGGGAAGGGGATACACCATGCCTCAGACTTATCCCGGGAGCTACCGTACGTTTTAGCTTCAAAAACAAAACACTCAAGATTCCACACATAGGCTGGAATGCAGTTAAAGTAGTCCGGTCCCACCCATTACTTGAAGGCATCGACAAAGAGGACGAATTCTATTTCGTCCACTCTTACTATCCGCAACCTGCTAAAATAGAAAACGTTTACGCTGTGACCGATTACGGCAATGAGTTTTGTTGTGCGCTGGGAAGCAAAAACCTGTTTGCTACCCAATTCCATCCTGAAAAAAGCGGACGCGCCGGACTGCGGCTCCTTCAGCGTTTTGCCGGATGGGACGGCACCGTTCGTTCCGGAGAGGACAAGTAGGGATGCTTAGTAAAAGACTGATCGTTTGCCTGGACGTCCGCGAAGGCAAACTTGCCAAGAGCATAAAATTCGTGGATACGAAGGACATCGGCGACCCGGTGAAGAAAGCCCGCCAGTATTATGAAGACGGGGCTGATGAACTTGTTTTTTATGATATAAACGCATCCCGGAGCAATCAGGACATCATGCTCAAATTTGTGGAGGCAGTGGCTTCGCAAATCTTCATTCCATTCTCGGTAGGCGGCGGCATTCGGTCTGTGGAAGACGCCACCAAATTGAGAATAGCGGGCGCAGAAAAAATCAATGTTAATACAGCGGCAATTAAGCGGAATAAACTCATTTCGGAGATTGCCAGCGCCATTGGTTCACAGAGCACTGTCCTTTCGATGGATGTCAGAAAAACCGCACAAACAAGAGAGATTCCTTCCGGTTATGAGATTGTCATCAGTGACGGCACTGTTCCCACAGGCATTGACGCCATTGGATGGGCGAAAACAGGTGAGTCACTAGGCGCCGGCGAATTGGTAATCAATTCTATCGATGCTGACGGAACGAAGGATGGCTACGAACTCAATCTCACACGGATGATTGCCGATAGTGTGGGGATTCCGGTAATCGCATCCGGCGGGGCGGGAAAACCGGAACACCTTTACGAAGCATTCGCTAACGGGCATGCCGATGCCGCTCTCGTAGCTTCTATTGTGCACTATGGTGAATACACCTGCCGACAATTGAAAGAATATCTGCAAAATCGCGGGGTAAAAGTACGGACCCGATTCTAAATAGTTTTTCAGCTGAACAACTTAACAATTCTCAAGCGCCACGATGAAGAAAAAATCTAGTAGCTGGAAATCCCTTTTAAAAGCAGACCAGACTGACTGGCTGATGGAGAGCAATAATCCTTCGGTCAGGTATTTTACGCTAAGAGATATTCTGGATAGAGGAGAAAACAACCCCGACGTAGTAGAAACCCGCCGTGAAATAATGACCTCCGGCATCGTGCCACGCATCCTGGAAAAACAGAACGAAGACGGCAGTTGGGGAGTGCCGGAAGATTTCTATATCCGCTCGAAATATAAAGGCACCGTCTGGAGCATCATTCTACTGGCAGAACTCGGGGCGAATGGCAGTGATGAGCGTATCAGAAAAGCCAGTGAGTTCATTCTGAAGAATTCTCAGGACCGGAAGAGCGGCGGGTTTTCTATCCAGGGAACCGCCAACAATGGCGGGAACCACAGTACGGTTATCCCCTGTCTCACCGGAAACATGATCGGGAGTCTAATCAGATTCGGGTATTTAAAGGATTCCCGGTTGCAGAGAGGAATCAACTGGATTACTACCTATCAGAGATTTGATGACCGGGTGAACACTCCGCCTGCGGGTTGGCCATATGATAGCGCCTATGGTTGTTGGGGTAAACATACTTGCTCTATGGGCGCGATTAAGACATTGAAAGCCTTATCCTGGATTCCGGAAGAGGCAAGGTCGCCGGAGGTAAAAGAAACGCTCTTAAAAGGTGCAGAATATTTCCTTCAGCACCACGTTCATAAGAGGAGTCATACTCCGGATAAAGTATGCAAACCAGGCTGGCTTAAGTTCGGGTTTCCCCTGATGTACCAGACAGATGCTATGGATATACTGGGCATCCTGGTTAAACTGGGGTACCGTGATAATCGGATGCAGGATGCTATCGACCTTACGCTTTCAAAACAGGATGCGCAGGGTCGTTGGGTAATGGAGAAAAGCTACAATAATCGCTTTCTCGTTAGCGTAGAAAAAGACGGTGAACCGAGCAAATGGCTGACATTAAATGCAATGAGAATATTAAAGAATATATACTAGAAGTTCGGTTTACCGCCGCTTGACAAGACAACCCACTAAATATAAGCTTTATTCTAAGCGGTTACCTTGAGGTGTGAGCCCGGTCTGTGACCAAACAAAAACAAAAGTGGCATTTTCATTTTCTTGACGCCTTTCTCATATTTGTTCCGGTATCGATTGCGTTATATTTCCTGCATGTCAACGCTCTTTACTCATTTCTTGTGACAGCAGCCGCCCTGGCTGGCATTACCCATCTGATGGCAGAATCGACTAATATTATTGCCCAAAGGGTCTCCAACACAATTTCTGCTCTCATCAACGCCACCTTCGGCAACGCCGTGGAACTTTTTATTGCCATTTTCTCCCTCCGCGCCGGCTTATTCGAACTGGTGAAGGCTTCCATCACCGGTTCAATCATCCTCAATGTGTTGCTCTTAATCGGGGTATCGATGCTTGCCGGCGGTTTCAAATACAAAGAACAGAAATTTAATAAGGATTCGGCAGGCCTTTCCTCGACGATGTTGATTGTGGCAGTGGTGGGTCTGGCATTGCCGTCAATGTACAGTATGGTAGTAGGCGCACCTGCCCGTCAGTTGAGCCTGGCAGTGTCTATCATTATGGGAATTGTCTATCTGCTCAGTCTTATTTACACGCTGGTGACACACCGGCATTTGTTCGTCGTGGAACGGCAGTCACCGGAAGAAAACCATGATAGATGGTCAGGACGCGCCTCTGTAGCTGTTCTGCTTATTGCCACCCTGCTGGCAAGTTTTGAATCATCATTCCTGGTAAATACGATTCAACCGCTTCTCAGCCAAACCGGTTTCACGGAAAGCTTTATGGGGCTGGTATTCGTGGCTTTCCTGACCAATATCCCGGAAATCTCCAGCGCTATGACTTTTGCCCGCAAAAATAATATGACCTTATCGCTGGAAATCGGCATGAGTTCCGCCTTACAAATCGCGCTCTTCGTTGTGCCTATTCTCATCCTGATTAGTCCGCTACTGATAAGCGGCGGTTTTGACTTGGTATTCACCCCGTTTGAGCTGGTGGCGGTAGTAATAACAGCAATGATTGCTAATTACATCGGTTCGGACGGAGTTTGCCATTGGGTAGAAGGGGCACAGTTGATGGCGGTCTATCTGCTTATTGCCACGGCTTTTTATTTCTTATGAAATATTTGTATTATTGCCGTATATTTAATAGAATATTAAATCAATAGGGATACCCGGAGTGATAGGAGTGTGAATTAACAATGGATATTTCTGATGTGCGTAAAGGCACCAAACTAATGATAGACAATGTTCCTTATAACGTTGAAGAAGCGGAGTTCATGAAACCCGGTAAAGGGAGCGCAATTTATCGATTCAAACTGCGTAATCTGGTTGACGGCAGCAGTATGAACCGTACCTACCATTCCGGTGAAAAGTTCACCGGCGCTAATGTTTCCACCCGTGAAGGACAATTCCTTTATCGCGACGGTAGCCACTTTATATTTATGTCCACCGATAATTATGAGCAATACACCATCGATGAAGCGTTGCTCGGTGATAAGAGCCATTTCTTGAAGGAAGGGACAATCGTTACTACCATGATGCTCGAGGAGAAACCTCTGGACATCACTCTACCGATTTTTGTTGAATTAAAGGTAATGAAGAGCGATGTCGCTACTAAAACCGATACAGTTACCGCGCAGATGAAAGCCGCCACATTGGAAACAGGTTATCAAGCCGATGTCCCGACATTTATCAAAGAGGGCGATATTATCAAAGTTGATACACGTACAGGGACTTATGTGGAACGAATTGTCACTAAGAAATAAAAATGACTGATGACGAACGTCAGCGGCTCAAACAGTTAACCCGCAATCTTAAGCGCCGCGACTTTATTTATAAGGTAATTCGCGCATTTTTCCATTGGCAGGGTTTCCTTGAAGTTGAAACCCCTGTTCGTTCACCCGCTATTGCCCCCGAAAAAGAAATCATCCCGATTGAGAGTGGAGATTGGTTTCTTTCCACATCTCCTGAGCTTTATATGAAACGCTTGCTCGCTGCCGATTATGATAAAATTTTCCAGTTTAGCCATTGTTTCCGCAAAGATGAACGCGGCAAATATCATAACCCTGAATTTACTCTGCTGGAGTGGTACCGCAAAGACACCAGCTACGAACAAATGATGAAAGACACCGAACAATTAGTGACGACAATTGCTTATGAGCTTGGATTGGGGACCGCTTTGCAACTACGCTATTGTGACAAAACGATTGACCTTTCTTTGCCGTGGGAACGAGTCACCGTTTCCGAGGCTTTCAAAAAGCTGGCGGGATGGGACCCTGTGGTTACGCCGGAGCCGCAACGTTTTGACGAAGACACGGTTCTGAAGGTTATCCCTAATCTCAATCCGAACCGTCCCACATTTCTAGTAGATTATCCCTCGCCGATGGCTTCGCTAGCCAGGCTGAAGCCCGATAACCCGCATGTCGCTGAACGCGCTGAGGTGTTTATCGGCGGGCTGGAACTGGCAAACGCTTACAGTGAACTTGTGAATCATGGAGAACAAGAGAAACGCTTCCAAAAAGAAATCGAGCATATCAAAAAAACTCAAAACAGACATGCGCCAATGCCCGAGAAATTCCTGAAAGCAGTCCCCAATATGCCTGAATGCTCCGGCATTGCACTGGGAGTGGATAGATTGGTAATGCTTTTCTGCAATGCCGCTTCGATAGATGAAGTCATCCCATTCCCGGTAGACGAAGCGTAGCTAAAACTACGTAATCTCTTAACCACAGACAAAAAAAGAGACCTGCCTGAAAAGGCAGGTCTCTTTTCTATTTAATCCGGAAGTTTACTTCTTTTTGGGAGGATTATTCTTATTGGCGGGAGGAGGGGTCTGTTTCGCCGGAGCGCTTGCTGCCGGTTTAGATGCAGGAATTGCTTCAGGAACAGGGGTTCCTGTAAGCGAGACTTCTTTCTTACTCTGCATAATAGCCCAAGCTACTACTGCCAGTAAAACCACAGCGACAATAATCACCCCCCAGTTTACACCAGTGCTGTATTTGACTATGATGGGTGCCACAATGACGCTAACCATGTTAACGACCTTAATCATCGGGTTCAAAGCAGGACCGGCGGTGCCTTTAAGCGGGTCACCGACGGTATCGCCGACAACACCTGCTTTATGGCGTTCACTGCCCTTACCGGTATTGGCTTTCAAGTCACGGGGTT
>JAQTPO010000023.1 GCA_028712845.1 Dehalococcoidales bacterium
AAGGATGAGAACCATTTTAGAGGTGATAGTGTCAATCACATTACGAATTGCATTGTTATTGAGAATCAGATAGATTAACTGTGCTACCTCAAGGTTGTCCACCGTTACTACTGACGCTCCTGGAGGAGTAATTCTAATATCTGTCTGCTTTGCCCCATTTAGTTTGAGTCCCCAAGCTGAAAGCCCATATGCGGTACAATTCGCTAGGTTTGCATTCTCGAATTCTGTTTCTATTAATATCGCTCTTGTAAGACAAGCTTTTTCTAAATTCGCATCTCGAAAATCAGTTCGTTCAAGGTTCGCTCCACTTAGATTTGCTTGTTTAAGGTTAGCTTCACGTAAACATGCACCACTAAGGTCTGCATCCTTGAGATATGCTCCCCTCAAGTCTGCTTTATAGAGATTTGCTGAGTGAAGTTTGACGGAATAAAGCCTAGCTCCACGAAGATTTGCTCCGACGAGATTTGCCTTAACTATGTTTGATTCACTAAGGAACGCACCACGGAGATTCGCATTACTCAGATTCACCTTTTTCAAATTTACCATATGAAAACGTGCGCCATGAAGATTTGCTCCGCTAAATTTCAATTCTCTCAAGTCCAAACCACTAAAATCAGGTTTGATAAGTGGGTGCCGTTCTCTCCAAGTGTTCCAGACCTGGACACCCTCTTTGATTGTCTTGATAAATTCGTTTTCAGTCATCTTAGTTTTGTCGTTTTGGTGTCGTTCGCCGTTCTTTCTGGTCGGCTTTCTGAGGTCGGTTGGTGCGTGTCGGGCAGCTTTGCGCTGCATCTGGGGTCGATTCTGTTTGGTGGTTTTGCTCTCGTCGTTAGGAAACCGCTGCTCTATCCGCCTGAGCTACTGGGGCATTAAAAAATGGTGGTTTCCCTGAATTATGTTACACTCTTAATGGGTTTTGTTTCAAGTGACACTGCGGTGTCAAACCCAGCGTGTCTTTTTACTCTGGCTTTTGGCAGAACCCAGAGTGGGCAAATGCCCTTCAATCAGAGATGACTCTACCATTTGCCAGAAGCTTTCACGGTCGGCGCCGGTGACCACCGCTTTTTCGTGGGCTTCACTGAGCGCTACCGGATAGCCCTGTCCGCGCCGGCACTGGTCTAAAATCAGCGTATGTGTGAGGTTAAGTAGTTTTTCATCCTGCGCTACCCACTGCGGGATTTCAATCCGCGCAATCTCCTCGTCCAGTTTCAGGTAAAAGAAATGCACCACATGTTCGCCGTACCGCTTCTGAATTTTTGAAGGACTGATGAACAGGGCAGACCTTTCCCCGGATTTGAGCAATTCCGCGAAGAGTTCACGGTCACGGATGCCGGCAACGAAGTCACACTCCCTTGTCTGACATTCAGCGCAACGGTCGCTATCCACCGTATCCCGCGGGCAGAGCGCCACCCGCAGGTCATTGACCACGTCGGTACTGCGCGGATAGCTGATATAGCTGGCAACCGTGATTTGCCTGTCTTTATTGAGTTTTCTTATTTGCTCCAGATAAGCCAGAAGTCCTTTTTCCAGCAGGATATCGCCGACAAATTCAGGGTACGCCTCCAGATTCCAGAGAATCAAAGAGCCGTCTATCAATCCCAAACCGGTGCTTTCTGGCGGTAAATCCGATGCTAGTTCTGCCAGCCGCCGGCACTCTTCCACCCCGCGTTTGATGCCCAGCAAATCGCCCTCTACCGGTTGTTCCCGTCCCGGAATCCCCGGCGCACTAATCGCCAGTTCTTCATTGCCGGCATAGAGATGAGGAATGCTATCAAGACTCGCATCTGGTTTAACGCCATAGCGCAAGAGCACCGAACCGATATTGATCAAATAGCAATGGGTCGGTTGGTGACGGTCAACATCGATGTGTGAGCCATCCGTGGCAATCACGGTAAATTCTTCCGGCGCTAGCTGTGGCTGATAATGGCAGTCAATAGGCTCGACCAGACGGGCGACCAGCCAGGTGGTCTTGCTCGCCTCAATCTTCTTTGCCAGTTCCTCCAGATTATTGGACTGGCTATGTAGCACGTCTAAAGCGTGGTGGAGTTGCTCCAGCCTTTCATTGCGGTGGAACTTCAGGCTGGCGACCATGCCTGTTATCTGGTCGATAATTTTGCTTAAATCCAGAGCCATTTCAACCTGACCATTGCTGTAATTACCAGCGTTATTCTAGTATAGCATTGCTTCCATGTCTTTAACACGACCTGATGGTGGATAAATTTCTAATACGGAACCCCAAAGCAGTTTTTCTTGTGTAAACTGGTGGATTCGTAGTAACATAGTTTCATTAGGTAAAAACGAAGATTTAAGGAGAAAAATGAGTAAACCTGTTGTTCTGTACGAAGTTAAGAACCGAATCGCCTACATTACCCTCAACCGCCCGGAAAAACAAAATGCCTTCAATGTGGAACTGAGTTTTGCCTTGCGGGATACCTGGAAACGTTTTGAGAAAGACCAGGATGCACAGGTGGGCATTTTAAGTGCTAACGGGAAGTCATTTTCAGTGGGTGTTGACCTGACAGGCGATGACAGGAAAGGAGGCGCCAAGCCATGGCAATATCACGAAGCTTATACAAACAGCGGCATATCGCTTTTCAAACCTCTGGTTGCGGCGGTTCACGGGTACACCCTGGGGATGGGTTACATCCTGTCTGTAATGGGTTGCGATATCACGATTGCCGCTGATGACACCGTCTTCGGTTATCCTGAAGGTAAAGCCGGTGTATCCCAGGTGCCTCCGAATTATGCGCCCTATATGCCGTTCAAGATAGCCCTGGAATTCTTGTTGCTTTCATGGAAGGGCGGCCGGATGATGGATGCCAAACGTGCTTATCAAGTAGGCCTAGTAAATAATGTTGTTCCCGGAGCACAGTTGATGGATGAAGCTGTGAAATGGGCGGAAATGCTGAAGGGAGTGCCGCCGATGTATATCAAATCGGTGAAATACGGCTACTATTCGATGACGGAGCGAGCGGCGAGAAAGACAGAAAGAGAATATGTGGAATATATCCTTCCTCAGGAACTGAGCGAAGATAAGGAAGAAGCCATAAAGGCTTTTATCGATAAAAGAGAGCCGCATTTCAAGGGCAAGTAATGTTTTATTGCAAAGTAGATGGGAGGTTTGTAATATGGCTGGTGAAGAATCATCGCTTCTCCGTCCTTACCGGGTATTGGACCTTACCGAAGGCAGTTATGATATTGCAGGGAAAATACTCGGTGACCTGGGTGCCGATGTCATCAAAATAGAACCGCCGGAAGGCAGCCCTACCCGCAATATCGGACCATTTTTAGGCGGCAAGACTGACCCGCAAAAAAGCTTGTTCTGGTTTGCTTATAACACTAATAAACGCGGCATTACGCTTGACCTGAAAAGTGCAGAGGGGAAACAGCGGTTCAAGAAACTGGCGGAAACAGCCGATTTTGTCTTTGAATCTTTCCCACGCGGTTATCTTGAAGGGCTCGGGCTGGGTTATGATGACCTGAAACGGATTAATCCCGCTATCATCGTAACCTCGATTACTCCTTTTGGCGCTACGGGTCCCTATGCTAAATACAAAGCCTCCGACCTTACAATATGGGGTATGGGTGGTTTCTTGAGCATCACCGGTGTTCCTGAACGGCCACCAGTTGAGGTAAGCTTGCCTCAGGCTTGTTTCCATGCTGGTACTTATGCGGCAGGCGCTTCGATGATTGCGCACTGGCACAGAGAGATGACGGGCGAAGGTCAGCAGGTCATTATTGCCGCTCAGCAATGTGTAATTTTACCCCTGTACACCGCACCCCGTTTCTGGGAGTTTTTGAAGATTGATAGAGGCTTGAACCGAAACGGTTCGAGCAAACCATTACCCAAGGCGCCAACCGGTGGACAACTGGTCTATTCTTGTAAGGATGGGGAAGTACTCTTATTGCTAACCGGAGGCGCTGGCTCTGTATTCAGCTATTCGAGTCAACAACTGGTCAAGTATATGGACGAAAATGGTATGGCATCCGACTGGTTGAAAAAATTCGATTGGGTCTGGGGGTACAATGCATCCACCATTACTCAGGAAACAATCGACCGCATACACCACGGAGTCAATAAATTCCTCTTCACAAAAACCAAGAGAGAACTTTTTGAGGAAGCCATTAAGAGGCGTATTCTGCTGGCGCCAATTGCTAACTCCAGAGATGTTTATGAAAACCCACAACTCCAAGCGCGTGATTTTTGGGTAAAGGTACAGCACCCTGAATTGAAGACAACGGTAACTTATCCCGGTCCATTTCTTAAACTAACAGAGACTCCAATTACTTACAGACGGCGACCTCCTCTCATCGGGGAGCATAACGAAGAAATATCCGCAGAGCTGGCAAACCGCAAAACCCGACTGGTAAATCGTGAAAAACAGACAACTACTGCGGGCAAGCAGGCACTCGAGGGCATCAAGGTTGCTGACTTTAGCTGGTCGATAGTTGGTCCATTAGCCGCACGATATCTCGCCGACTTTGGTGCAACGGTGGTCCACGTCGAGAGTCATACACGCCCGGAAACCCAGCGGGTCGGTGGTCCCTATAAAGATAACATCCCCGGTATAGACCGCAGTAGTCTCTTTACAATGTTCAATACCAGCAAATACGGCATGAGCCTTAATATGGAAAAGCCCAAGGGCAAAGAAGCAGCTCTCAAGCTGATAAAGTGGGCCGACGTAGTCCTGGAGAGTTTTACTCCCGGAGCGATGCAAAGGCGTGGTTTAGACTATGAGACGATAAGCAAAATTAGACCCGATATTATCTATATCAGTAGCTCTTGCTACGGTCAAAATGGACCGATTACCAAAACCCCCGGCTATGGGCAGCTTGCCACTGCCCAGAGCGGCATATTCGATGCCATCGGTTGGGCAGACCGCCCTACTATGACCAATACGGTTCCTCATACCGATTACATCAGCCCGACATTTTTACTGCCTACGATTATGTCTGCACTGGACTACCGCCGCCGAACCGGTAAGGGTTTGTATATCGAACAATCTCAGGTGGAGGCAGGTGTCCACTTCTTTGCGCCGCCGGTAATGGATTATATTGCGAACGGGCATGTAATGAAACGCCAGGGTAACCATTATGCCCACGCTGCCCCTCACGGTGCCTATCCCTGCAAAGGGACAAACCGCTGGTGCACCATTGCTGTTTTTTCTGAGGAGGAATGGCAGAGTTTCTGCGGTGCAATAGGTAGTCCGGCGTGGACAAAAGATAAAAAATTCACAACCTTTGCGGCGCGTAAGCAAAATGAAGACGAACTGGATACTGAAGTCGGCAGATGGACCATAAATCTCACCCCTGAAGAGGTTATGACGCAATTGCAGGCGAAAGGCGTCACTGCAGGAGTTGTCAGAACAATGCAGGAGCTCTATGAAGACCCGCAGTTAAAGCACGAGCGTTTCTGGCGTTATCTCGACCATCCGGTGATAGGCGTCCATGCGCATGAGTCACCACCATTCCAACTGACCAAAACCCCTGACCGACAGTCCTCCAGTCCGTGTCTCGGTCAGCATAATGAGTATGTCTATAAAGAGTTACTCGGTTATTCGGATGATGAGATTGCAGAAATGATGATAGAGGGTGCTATCACTACTGAAGCTGACATGCCGGAATTCAAGGCTTCTTTCTAATTCGACATGAGCGTGTATTCTAAAATAATATGATTGATTATTGAAGGAGAGGAAAACAATGGCTGAATCTAAGACAATACTATATGAAGTAAAGAACCGAATTGCCTACATCACACTTAACCGCCCGGAAAAACGAAATACCTTTAATAAAGAAATGTCCAGCACTTTGCGAGACACATGGAAACGGTTTGAGAAAGACCCTGATGCCCAAGTCGCTATTTTAAGCGCCAAAGGGAATAACTTCTCAGCCGGCGTTGACCTGACAGCTCCGGATAAAGCAACTACAAAAGCATGGCAAACGCACGACGCATATCCATTAACCGGTATAGAGCTTTTCAAACCTGTTGTCGCAGCGGTGCAAGGGTACACGCTGGGCACGGGTTATCTCGTATCTGTCACAGGTTGTGATATCACGATTGCCGCTGAAGATGCCATGCTGGGGTATCCGGAAGGAAGAGCAGGAGTTTCTCAAATACCTATTCAATACCAGCCTTATATGCCCTTCAAGATATCCCTGGAATTTATGTTGCTCTCATGGAAAGGCGGTCGGCTGATGAAAGCACAGCGGGCTTATGAAGTGGGTCTGGTGAATGCGGTTGTTCCCAACTCGCAGTTGATGGAAGAAGCTTTGAAATGGGCAGAGATGTTAAAAGGAGTACCGCCACTGTATATAAAATCGGTCAAATATGGTTATTATACAATGGTTGAGCGGGCGGCAAGAAGAATTGAAAGAGAATATGTGGATTATGTTCTGCCCCAGGAATTGAGTGAAGATAAACAAGAAGCCATTAAGGCTTTTATCGAGAAGAGGGAGCCGCATTTCAAGGGAAAGTGACAAAGCAGGGTCGGGTTTCTAATCTGACCGCTTGATATAGCTCTCCGCACTTGTACTAAAAGCCAAAAGCCCCCGTTTCCGTAAAACAGAACGGGGGCTTTTTAATATTCATGCATTTCTCAGGAAGTCGGGGAGCAAGTCAAGATACAGAATCTACTTGCTGATAATCTTTGCCGTTTCCAATTCCCTGACATAATCTTTCATACTGATAGCCGACATTGTAGTTGGCTCCATAGTGCCCCTGGAGCCTAATTGGGCGGAAACTCGTGCTATCACCTCATTGCTTTGAGCTTCGAGTATATTGATGAAGTCATAATTACCCAGCAAAGCATACTGGGCGATTACCTTTGCGCCCATCTCTTCTACTTCCTTGTTTACTTCGAAGGCTCTACTCGGGTTGTTCATAATGGTCTTTCTTCCATCACTCGTAAGTCTGGTTAGCATAATGTATAAAGGCATTTTTCCCCTCCTTAAAGGATGTTATGTAACAATTCTAACATTAATTTCAAGCTTGTCAACAGGAATTTAGCAAAGGTTCCATTGGCTTATAATTGTTCTAGATTATTACTATTTACCCCGGGGAAAAGAGAAAAATTTGTGCCGGATTCCCATTGGAATGCATCTCATTCAGTGTGAACCCGTACGCCGATAACAAAGCAGGGATGACATTGAGAAATTGCTACGCCACGATTACATCGTGGCGTAGCAATTGTTTTTTTATTCTGTGCCATCTAACGCAATCAGAGCCTGTCGATATGTTACTTTTTTGGTTCCGTATCGGCACATTTACATTCGATTACCAAGCTTTTTGCCAGATACCGCGAACATCGTCCAAGGTCAGTTTTCTGGGGTTATTCTCCAGCAACCGGGTAACTTCCATAGTAGATTTTGCCATACATTCTAACGTCTCACGAGGTACGTTGATGTCTCTCAGGCGACCCGGTATACCGATATCCTTAACAAGAGCTTTTACTGCGGTAACGCCACGCTGCGCTAATTCTTCGGAAGAAATCCCTTCTGCTTTTTCACCCAACAGTCTCGCAATAATAGCGTATTTCTGTAAACTAGCAGTCAGGTTACATTCCATGACATACGGTAGAAGTAGCCCATTCGCAACGCCATGGCTGATATGGAATTTAGCTCCTAGAGGATAAGCCATTGCGTGAACAGCGGCGACACCGGCGTTGGCGAAGGCTATCCCTGCCAACAGGGCTCCTTCAGAGACACATTTACGGGCTTCCTTGTCAGCTCCACTTTTAACTACAGTCCTTAAACTACTGATGATGAGTTCCATGGCTTTCACAGCTAAAGCGTCAGTATAATCATTAGCCTTGAGACTTGTGAAGCATTCAATGGCATGAACCAGAGAATCTATGCCGGATGCGGCTGATACTGCTGAAGGGCAGCCATAGGTAAGAGTGGGGTCAACAAGAGCTATTCTGGCTAAAATATTTCGACTTACCATACCGCGTTTTAGCTCTTGTTCAGTATCACTAAAGATGGCGATATTCGTTACCTCGCTCCCTGTGCCAGCCGTAGTAGGTATTAAAACCAGGGGAATGCCAGAGCCGGGTACTTTATCCACTCCGATATAATCTTGAATCTTCCCACCATGAGCCAGCAGTACAGATAATCCCTTAGCGGTATCTAAACTAGAGCCGCCGCCCAGTCCTATTATTAAGTCAAATTTCCTTTTGTGTAGTTCTACAGCCGTTGCATTTAATTTATTCAGGGTTGGCTCGGGTTCTACCTCGGGGTAAATCTCCACTGATGGTAGCGTTTTTAGTAATTGTTCTTTCACAGGAGTCACTAATCCGGATTTAAATACACCTGGGTCAGAAACGATAAGGGCATTTTTCGCTCTTAATATTTTAGTTTCATCAGATAATGTCTTAAGCGTATCCACGCCAAAAATAATTGTCTGGGGCATAAATATACGATAAGATACAATTGTCACTATTAAATTAAATCCTTCTTCTATCCTTATTTTTTTGTTTACTTTTTACGTGCTATCTTAAAAATAATTTTCAGTTCGTTACTCTATCGCTAGTTACGCCTCCACGATTTAAGCCGTTATCAAAAGTTTGTTTTCAAGGGTGATAAGTATTCTCTATAATTAATACTAGTTAAAGTTTTAAGCGAATTCAATAGGTTCGATAATATTTCCTGTACTATTACTAAATACGGGGATTATTTACGCTACAAGCAACGATAGAGCCGAAAGGATTCGAAAGGATGATTTGAATGAAAGTCATTGGAGTAATCGGGCAAAACGGTTCAGGGAAAGATGAGGTGTTGAAATATCTCCGTGCCAGGCAAAACATCCCCTTTTTATCAACCGGAGACATGGTCAGGGAAATTGCGGCGAAAGAAGGGAAGGAGCCGACCAGAGAGAACCTGCAAGATATTTCCGAGAGGTATTTCCGCGAGTTTGGGAGAGGTTGTTTTGTAAAGCTGGTGGCTGAAAAAATCCAACAGAACGGCTGGAAGCTTTGTGGAATTACCGGCATACGCTCATTGGAAGATGTAAAAATCCTGAAAGATATTTTTGGCAAAGATTTCATTTTGATAAATGTTTACGTGAGCCAACCGGAGATACGTTTCAAGAGAATGGTCCAGCGCGGGGAAGGGAGAGACCCTCATAGCTATGAACAATTTCTGCGCCAGGATAAGACAGAAGAAGAATTGTTCCATATCCAATCAGCCGTACAGTATGCAAACTATTCTATCAGTAACGATGGCACGCTCGATGACCTGTACAAAGAGATTGATAAGTTAGTTTCTGAGAAGGGTTTGCTCAGTTTGTAATGATGGAAAAGCCCGCTGTATGCGGCGCGTTTTAATATTTAGCCGAATCAGGAGGCAGGTATGAGAAAGTCAAAATTCGCAATGAAATTGGTAATGATCATCGCACTCGGTTTAGTTGTTCTTTTTTCCGGATGTAAAACACAGCCCGCACCAACCACTACCACGACTGTCTACTCCCTGACTCAGTTAGAATACCTCCTGTTTTCTGATTTCCCGAATATATTCTGGTGCGACCCCGATTATTACCCTGTGGCACGAGAAGGGCAGGAGCAACAGAATGCCATTAACCAGTTATCTGCCATCAGGTCCAATCAGGCTGAATTTTCTGCCATCCTCGAACATCTCAACCTTCCGAACAAGTCAGATTATACAGACGCAGAGAAACTGCTTATCTACAAAGAGCATAAGAAATCAACGTACGCGATTCAGATTACTTCTACTACCAATTCATCGTATGATTTCGTTTTACGGATAAGAGAAGGGCAGGGAGAAACTATCTGGATAAACTACACGACATCAGGCATGAGGAAACAAACACGACGTGAACCGAGCATCAATACCTGCCCGATATGCTTGACTAAGGGAACCTTAATCGCCACGCCTGCAGGACAAATACCCGTGGAGCAACTGACCAGAGACATGACCGTATGGACGGTCGACTGCTTCGGCAACCGTGTTGCAGTAAAAATTTCAGAGACCTCATCAACACCTGTACCATCGGATTTTAAGTTTATCCGGGTACAGTTAAGTGATGGCCGAAGTGTAACAGCATCACCGGGGCACCCCACTGCAGAAGGCAGAGCAATATCAGATTATAAAGTAGGTGATAAACTGGATGGAGCAGGCGTGATGAAAACAGAATACTTACCATTTGACAATTGGGCTACCTATGACATCCTGCCCTCCGGTGCGACAGGCTTGTACTGGGCAAACGGCATCTTATTGAAAAGCACCCTGAAGAAAGACTAAGACGAAAAAGTACGGTGTTTCAGCCGTATAGTAACCTTTACTGATTGCTTAATCACGTCCGTCGTGTTAGCCAGTGTCCTGACTATATATTGGATGAAACTGGCACTTTCCAGTTCTGCTATTTCTGCTGATTTATTTTCTTATGAGACTGAAAATAGTGTAGAATATCATATATTTACATTTCACGATAAAGGGGTAACAAGGGAAAATGAACTGGAAAGAGATTTACAGGAAGAAACTGACAACTGCCGAGCAGGCTGTTAAGGCGATAAAGTCCGGAAACCGGGTGGTGTTCAGCCACTGTTGTGGGGAGCCGCAGCATCTGGTACGCGCGATGGTGGCAAACAAAGAAGCCTACCGGAATGTAGAAATTGTCCATATGGTGCCGATGGGCTTGGGTGAATATTGTCGGCCAGAAAATGCAAAACATTTTATTCACAACTCATTATTTGTCGGAGCTTCTACCAGAGAAGCAGTCAATAGCGGGCGGGCGAAGTACACACCCTGTTTTTTTCACGAGATTCCACGACTCTTTACGGACAAGATTCTTCCCGTAGATGTGCTTCTGTGTTCCGTCTCGCCCCCGGATGAGCAGGGCAATTGCAGTTTCGGGGTATCGGTGGATTATACCAAAATCGCTGCGGAGTCCGCGCGTATCGTGATTGCACAGGTCAATGACCAAATGCCTAGGACTCTGGGAGATGCCTTCATTAACGTTTCTAAACTGGACTACATCGTAGAATTTAACGAGCCATTGCCCGAAGCACAGCCGCCTGCCATCACTGAAACTGAAATGGCAATCGGCAATAATTGCGCTCAGCTCATTGATGATGGCGCTTGCCTCCAGCTTGGCATCGGCGCTATTCCTGATGCCGTCCTGCGTTTTTTGGGAGATAAGAAAGACCTGGGCATACACAGTGAAATGTTCTCCGATGGTGCGGTGGAATTGATGAAAATGGGCGTAATCAATTGTTCTAAAAAGAACCTGCATCCGGGGAAAACGGTTGCCACTTTCCTGATGGGGACAAAGAAACTCTATGATTTCGTGAATAATAATCCGTTTATCGAAATGCACACGGTGAACTACACCAATAATCCCTGCATCATCGGGCAAAACGATAATATGGTCGCCATAAATTCCTGCCTGCAGGTCGATTTGCTCGGACAGGTGGCTTCGGATACCATCGGACTGACGCAGTTCAGTGCTGTCGGCGGACAGGTGGATTTTGTCAGGGGCGCATCGATGTCAAAGAACGGGAAGTCCATTATGGCTTTCCCCTCTACCGCCAGCGGCGGTAAGTATTCCAGAATTGTCCCGCGTCTTGCGGAAGGGTCTGCTGTTACCACTTCACGTAATGACGTTCACTACCTGGTGACGGAGTACGGCATTGCCAATCTACGTGGAAAAAGCGTGCGGGAAAGAGCTAAAGCGTTAATTAATATCGCGCATCCGGCGTTTCGGGGAAATCTGGAAAGAGAAATGGCGAAAATGACGGTGTTGTGAGATAAACAATGAGCCGCCTGAGAATCGAACGCTGAATCTGATGATTAAGAGCTTGTAGCCCAGACAAGGGGTTGTTGAACACTTTGTTGCGGTCGGTTTGACAACTGCTTGAAAAGGTTATAACCTAGCGAGAAAGTAATATGATTTCAGGAGGTACTAGATGCCAAAATTCTGGTTCGACCATGTTCACTTGAGTGGGCTTAATCCCCCGGCAACCGCTGATTACTATGTAAAGATGTTCGGCGCACGTAAAGTCGAGACACGGGACATCGGTGGCGGACGTACTCTTGTGGCGCTCGACCTGAATGGAACAAGGCTGGTAGTGACAACCACAAGCCCGATGCAGGTGACAACCGATGACGGTAAGACGATTACCGTGTTCGAGCAATATGGGCTGAGAACCGACAACATTGAAGAAGCCGTAGCGGAACTGAAAAAGGCAGGAGTAAAATTCGTGCGGGAAATTACACCAGGGGGGAAGGGCCTCAAGTTTTCGCACTTCATTACCAGTGACAATGTATTAGTCGAACTGCTGGAAAGACCTAAATAGAACTCATAAACGATAAAAGTTAACTGCTAAAAGATCTGCCGGCAAAACGAATGTTGACATGCTGATTAAGAAAGGGATAAGGAGACGCTTGGTTAAAGGAAAGCGTCTCCTTCCTTTTTTCAGGAATTGTTTGCATAAGGTTGAAATTGGGTTAAATACTAGAGACTGAATAGCCGCTATCTACTATGAAGGTCTGCCCTGTAGATGCCTGTTTTATTTCTGTTCATCAAACGGTTTGTTTTTAGCCTTAGACAAATCGACAGTCATCTTAATATCGTCAGCCATGAAACGCATAGAACCCATGACGAAGAAGTTGCCTGTAGCTCTCATGGCGGCTGTCTGCCCCATGATATCCATTGCTTGATTCACGGACATCTTTGATAGCATCAGTGCAATAGGTTCGTTGAGTGCGATTCGGCGCGCCAGCTTCATGGTTTCTTCTTCGAGCTTTTCACGAGGTACCGCGCGGTTTACCATACCGAGGCGAAAAGCCTCTTTGCCATCAATGAAGTCGCCGGTCCAGAGGAGTTCTTTAGCCCTTCTCGGTCCGAGGTCCCAGAACATGGTCGGGTATTCATCATGGGCGCCTCCCCATCTCACCAACCGATCAGTAAATTTAGCGTCTTCAGAACAAACAATAATATCGCAGGAAGAAGCGAGCATCCAGTGTCCCATAATACAGTAACCCTGCACCATGGCAATGGTCGGTTTAGGAATATTACGCCACTGGTCATGCATATACCAGTAAACCCCTCTGTCCATATCTTTCAAAACACCCAGAGGAGTTCGGTCGCGCGGGGTAAGCTCTTCTTCCTTACGCATTTCTTCAGTCCCCATGTCATGGCCGGCGCCAAAGTTGTCACCTGCGCCAGCGACAACAATGACTCTAACCTCCTCGTCTTTTTCAGCCTGGGCGAATGCCTCATTTATCTCTGTGTACACCTGCCTGCTTATAACGTTCATGACTTTAGGACGGTTGATTGTAATCTTGGCAATTCCATCAGACATTTTCTCGTAATCTACATATTTGTAGTCCATTTTGTTACCTGCTCCTTTCTACATTTATCGGTAAACTTAACCGGTGGCGGAATTAATATATGACTTTAGCATTTTTGGTAATGCACATATCTATTCCAGACAGGAAAACCATCGTTTTGAATGAATTACATTGAAGACTACCGCCCGGGAGTAATACCACTTATAACTCCGATATTATCGCGAAAGCAGTTTCATGAGTTAATTGGCAATACTTATATTAACTTTTAGCGAGCAGACACTCGCCTTTTCAATCTTAAAACCGATGATATACTCAGCTCATTAGATTGTCAAACTCTGGTCTCTTACAAAATATGATAAGCCGACCGATACTAATGTTTTAAGCGCCGTTTTAGTCTTTTCAGCTAAGTGATAACTGGCAATTAGTGCAAGATATGTGTATAGGATGAAAAGGCAGCAGGCTTTAAAAGAAGCCGGGTGATTTGTAAATTACAGTCAAGGTGGGTATAAGGTGTCAAGCATACTATATTTCGCTATTTTGGCACAAAAACGAAAACAAGTTGGTTCGGAGATAACGTCACGGAAAGCTGTAGTGAAAACTAGCTGCGAAATGAGCCGCCTGAGAATCGAACTCAGAACCTAAGCATTAAGAGTGCTTTGCTCTGCCAATTGAGCTAGCGGCCCGTACGTATTCTATCTTAACAAACCTGACACTCAGACGCAAATAGTTGTGAGTAAAAAAGCATTTTGGGGTGGGCTTAAGCCCACCCCAAAACTATCCACTAAAAGGTCATTGAAAATTTACTGCGGAGCTTGACCTTCTTTGATGATGATTTGTTCTAATGAAGCACGTGGTCTTGCCTGCGGGTCTTCATTGGCATAGCCAATCGCCAGAAAGGTCAACACCGGAATATGCCTGGGCCAACCGAGCACTCTGCCCGCCTGCCCGAATTTGATTCTCTGTACCCAGCAGGAACCTAAGCCCAGCGCTGTTGCCATTAGTGACATATGCTCTACGGCAATGGCAGTGTACATATTGGCGTCAGGCATAAACTTTTTCAGTTCCTCAGGGTCATCGCTCTCTGCCCCGAAGTATTCGGAATTGGGTGGTGCCAGCTTATGTCCTTTCACAAAGGTCAGCAGTTCGGAACCGCAGACAATGATGACCGGAGCAGTCTTCAGAACTTCTGCGCCGAAAGCAGCCTCTTCCAGTAACTTGGTCTTGAGGGCGCCTTCTTTAATAACTTGAAATCGCCAGGGCTGACGGTTAGTGCCTGAGGGCGCTAAACGGGCAGCTTCCAGAACCTGATTGATTAAATCATCCGGCACGGGGGTAGGTTTGAATTTCCGGATGCTCCGCCGTTTTTCAATCGCTTCTTTCACTGTGAGCATTACTCGCTTCCTCCTTAAATTTCCGCATGAACAGCCTATATTTTTTTATGCTATCACAATCGTGATGAGTCTGACAAACCGTGACGACAAAACCCTATTGACTAAAATAGAACAAGTGTACTAATATGAAAAGCAATCAGCTGGTTTCCTTGCGGAGTTTTATGAGTCTGCGGAATATGAGTGATTGCGCTGTAGATTTGCCCCCGGAATATTGCCAATATCAGGATGATGGCTGTGAGTTTTCTCTGTCCTGTTTGAATTGTCATCTGCCGGTTTGTGTCTATGATGAACCGGGTGGTAAACAAAGGCTACTGAAAAGAAGGCGGGCGGCGGAAATGGCACGACTCTTTACCCGGGAAAGCAAAACGGTGAAGGAACTGGCGCAAATCTTCGGGGTAAGCCGGCGTACTGTGCAGAGGGCTCTGAAACAAGCATTTGGGGATACTCCCTATCGCTCTGAGATTGCCGCTCAGAATGACGATTCGGAATGACAATTTTTAGAATGAAGGAGCAAAGAAATGGCCGATGATTTTAAGCCCGCTGAACTTGCCCGTCGTGATATGGATAGGATGCGGCGTTACCGTGAATTGCTTGATTTCTACCAGGGGACGCAGTGGCAGGGCAGGGATAGACCGGGAGAAAAGCGGCTAACTTTTAATTACGCCCGCGTGGTCATCGATAAAATGACATCTTACCTGATGTCCGGCGTCAAGTTTGTGGTCGATCCTTTGGACAATTCTCCAGAAGCCAGAGAAAAAGCACGCCGTGCCGAGACAGCCTTGCATCAGGTCTATGAAGAGAGCGGACTGGAACAACTTGATTTTGAGACCGAAATCGATTGCGCCGTGCTGGGGGATGCCGGTTATAAGGTTATCTGGGATATGGAAACTGCCGGTGTCAGGGTTACCGCGCCCGATATTCAGGGTATGTATGTCTGGCAGGGTGGCGATGATGTCTCAAAGGTCTGGCGTGTCGCTTCGCGGTACGCTCTCGATGCGGGTGTCGCGGCAATGATGTACGGCATCAAACCGAAAGGCAAGACTGCCAGTGTGGTCGAGTTGTGGACGGTAGAGGAATTCGAACTCTGGATGGATGATACCCGTGTGGAGAAAAAAGCGAACCCTTATGGATTCATCCCTTTTGTTATTTTTCCCAATCTGCGGGAGCCGAAAAAAGTCTGGGGCATCTCCGACCTAGCGCAAATAATGGAACCTCAGAGAGAGTTTAACCGTGCAATGTCACAGCTATCACGCATTCTGGAACTATCGGGCAATCCAGTGGCTGTGCTGGAAAACGTGGAAGAGTCCGAGGATATTGCCGTCAAGCCCGGCGCCGTCTGGAACATTCCGGAAGATGCCAAAGCCTATTTGCTCGATTTGCTGCAGGGTGGCGGTGTTCAACTCCATATCGATTACATAAATCTTTTGTACCGTACCATGCACGATGTTTCGGAATCGCCGCGGGCGGCTTTTGGCGGTACGGAGAAAGACCTGTCAGGTGTGGCACTGGAGATTGAGTTACAACCTTTATTGCAGAAGGTGAGCCGCAAAAGGGCTATCCGGACGGTAGCTTACAATCAGCGGAACAGAATGATTCTCAAACTGCTGGAGAAATACCATAGTGATGATTTTGGCGATTATCACCTGCGGGTTGTCTGGAGCCCGGTAATGCCGCGGGATATGGCGAGACTGGTGGCAAACGAACAGATGATGGTACAGGGCGGCATTCATTCCCGTCGCACGGCAATGGACGAGGTGGGTGTAAAAGACCCGGAGAGAGAGTTCAAACGGTGGCTCGATGAAAGGGATTCTATTCTCAAAATGAACCGCGATTTGAATACAAGACCGGCTAAAGGCGCGTTCAGGGAGAGAGATATTACGCAGCGTTTAGAGGTCAGCGATGAATAAAAAGGAGGAGGAAAAACATTGACAGAGGGAGTAAACAATAAAGAAAACGAACAGACTGAGCATAAGGTGGCTGAGCTTGAGCAAATAGTGACTGTCAAAGAAAGCGAAATCGCCGCTCTGAAAAAGGCGGAGGGCGAACTGAAAGAGAAGCTGTCAGCCGTTAACACAAGTCTGACAGAAGCGGTAAACAGCTACAAAGGCAGGATAATGCAGACGCATCCGGGGATTACGGAAGAACTTATCAGTGGAGATACGATTGAGGCAATCGATAAATCTCTGGAGAAGGCGCTTAACCTGATTGGTCGGGTGAAGAAATCGATGGAAAAGGAAATTTCAGGTACCAGAGTGCCTGCCGGTGCGCCAGGCAGACGGTCTCCCGACCTTTCGTCGCTATCCCCGCGGGAAAAGATTCAATACGCAATAGGAGGTAAAAAATAATGGCATTAACCTTAGCGGAAGCATCCAAACTTTCCAATGACATATTACTTCAAGGGGTTGTGGAGACAATTGTTAAGGAATCACCAATCCTTCAGGTGATGCCCTTCATCGAGATTGTCGGCAACGGTTTGACCTACAATCAGGAAAAGACTCTGCCGGATATCGATTTCTATGACGTCGGTGATGACTGGGATGAATCGACTCCTACCTTCGAGCAAAAAACTGCCAACCTGAAGATTATGGGTGGCGATGCGGATGTGGACAATTTTCTGAAAGCGACCCGTAGCAACATTCAGGACCTGGAAGCGGCGGTGGTGGAATTGAAAGCCAAGGCGCTCAAAGACAAGTTCGAAGATACCTTTATTTACGGCAATTCCACGAGCAATGCCAAGCAGTTCGATGGTTTGAGAAAGCTCATTGATACCGGCACGGCGAGCGCACAGTTGATTGCTGCCGGTGCCAGTGGCGCAACTCTGACACTATCGATGCTCGACCAGTTGATTGATGCCGTCAAGGGCGGCAAGCCGGACATACTGCTGATGAGTCGACGTTCACGACGCAAAATCAATGCCCTTGTCCGGGCATCGGGCGGGATGATGGAGACCGACCGCGATAGCTGGGGCAATTTCGTCCAGTACTGGGATGGCATCCCCATCGGCGTCAGCGATTGGATTCTGGATACTCACGTGGTTGCCAGTAGCGTCGAGACGGCAACCACCGGCGGCACAAGCTCTGCCATTTATGCATTGCAGATGGGCGAAGGCGCTCTTTGCGGTTTGACAGCACCCGGTTTTCTCACAGTGGAGCCGATTGGTTCACTGGAGACCAAAGATGCCAGCCGGAACAGAATCAAATGGTATGTTTCATTAGCGCTTTTCAGTGCTATCAAAGCCGCCGCGCTTATCGGTGTGCAGGACTAAGACTTTTGCGGGATTATCCCGAATGTTGCCCTGAGTCCTTCGTGCCTCAGGGTAAACTCCGCGAAGGGTCTCCTTGCCTACTCAGTAGTACAGGAGATTCTTCGCCCGCCAGTGGCGGACTCGGAAAGACAAAAACGTTTTCTGGATTTCTGCCCTCGTATCAAGTACGGGGCAAGCTTTGCAGGAATGACAGTAAGAAAAGGAGGGATAGAAAATGACTACTGCGGTTATGGAACATGTTGAATGCCCTTTTGCGAAGGGTGATCTAACCTCAGATGGTATTCAGTGGGCAACCGAAAGAGACACCACTACGGCAAATGTCGATGCGGAGGTGGAGAGTGTCACCATTAAACCGCCGGCGCTGGGTGAGATGATTGAGGTGGAATTCGGGCTAACCGCCGCTTTCAGAGCGGTTTCTTCAGCTACTGCAGACATTATCTACAAATGGCAGGCAAGAAACAAAGGCGGCACATGGGTTGACCTGCACCCCGCCGTGACCAAAGCCAATATCGGCACTACCTATATCGAAGAAACCAGGAGCGGTCGGTTCAAAACAGTGGCTAATTTCAATGCTATGCCTTTTGAAGTGCGACTTATTATTCAGTGCGATGAGGCTAATGAAGGTCGCGCCAAAATCAAAAACTCCAGCTATGTACGTGTGAAATATGCCACAGCCTAGTGGTATTTTAGTGCCACTATAAATCATGAGATAAACAGTGAAGGTTTGCCTTGCACAAAGCTGGCAAGAATAGAGGTCAGGAAGGTATAGTAATAAAACGTCATTGCGCGCACTTCGTTCCTCAGTGTAAACTCCGCGAAGCCTTGTCCCGTACCTGATACGGGCAATCTCCGGGAGGTGCGGTTTCCCCACCCTGAGATTGCCACGTCATCCCGATTCCATCGGGATTTCTCGCAATGACAAATAATTGAGAGAGGTGAAAACATGAACTTAAGCGAAATGAGAGTTATTGTCAGACGTGATTTGCACGATGAAGATGCCAATAACTATCGCTGGACAAATGATGAACTGGACAGGCACATTGCGCACGCAGTGAAAGATTACTCTGAGTCCGTGCCTTATGAGCAAAAGGCGACCAAGTCCACCACTGCCGGTTCCAGGGAGATTGATGTTTCTACCTTGAGCGACCGCATTATGGTGTCAGCGGTGGAATACCCGGTCGGCAATTTCCCTGTTCGATATCAGCGTTTTGCTTTGTGGGGTG
>JAQTPO010000024.1 GCA_028712845.1 Dehalococcoidales bacterium
CCTTTATCTGAAATAGTCCGTGCATTTAAAACCTATTCCTCACGGAAAATCAATGAACTCAGTAATTCTCAAGGCAAACCGGTCTGGCAACGCAACTATTATGAACATATAATTCGCAATGAAAGTGATTATCTCCAAATTGGAAAATATATCCTGTATAATCCGACCAAATGGGAATCAGACCGTGAGAATCCTGATGCCAAATTAATAAATCCGCCTTTACCCTTCGAACATTAGAAAAAGGATGATGGGTTTTATATGAACATTGTGTCCAGTTTCAGGAAAATTTGAGCTCATTTTTTGCTTCGTCAAATAGGTTAGGCTCATCTTTTGTAGAAATTAGTACCCCCATCTCTAAATTATTTACTTCAGAGAAATCATAACTACTGAATTATCTGCATGTCTTATTATTTCTGCTATTTGTGCTGACACATCTTGCGCTCTTAAAAATTTAGCCATTGTAACTCCATTTTTAAGGGTACCTTAGCACTACAAAAGACTCTGCTGTGCAGATTTGTCTTTGTTGTAAGGTATGCCCAGATGCTGATAGGCAAGCGGTGTGGCTACCCGCCCGCGCGGCGTGCGGTCAAGGAAGCCTAATTGTAATAAATACGGTTCATAGACATCCATAATTGTGTCCGCCTCTTCGCTGATGGAAGCGGCAATGGTCTCCAGTCCTACCGGTCCCCCATTAAATTTGTCGATGATAGTATGCAATACCTTGCGGTCGAGGTCGTCCAGCCCGATGGGGTCAACCTCCAGTTTAGAAAGCGCTTCGATGGCTACGTCTTTGGTGATAATACCCTTTGCTCTTACCTGGGCATAATCCCGCACCCTCTTGAGCAGTCTATTCGCCACACGCGGCGTCCCGCGGGCACGGCGGGCAATTTCTTCCAGTCCGTCTGGTTCAGCCTTGATCTGCAGGATTTGGGCAGAGCGTTTGACAATTGTTTTAATGGCTTCATGGTCGTAGAAATCGAGGTGATAGACGCTACCGAAACGGTCTCTAAGAGGCGCACCAAGCAAAGCGTAGCGTGTCGTCGCGCCGATTAAAGTAAAAGGCTGTAAATCTAGTCGCAGACTGCGAGCACCCGGTCCCTTGCCAATCATGAGGTCTATCGCTGAATCTTCCATTGCCGGATAGAGAACTTCTTCTACGGCTTTGTTAATGCGGTGTATTTCATCGATGAATAAAACATCCTGCTTTTTCAGATTGGTGAGTATGGCGGCAAGGTCGCCGGTGCGCTCGATGGCAGGACCGGATGTGATTCTGATTTGCACGCCCAACTCAGCGGCAACAATATAGGCAAGAGTTGTCTTGCCTAAACCGGGAGGCCCATAAAAAAGCGTGTGGTCAAGTGCCTCGCCGCGCTTCTTGGCGGCGGCAATGGCGATGAGCAGGTTGTCCTTGACCTTGTTCTGCCCGATGAATTCAGACATCTGGCGGGGACGGAGGCTGGTCTCTATCGGGCTATCTTCAACAATGGGTTTCCCCGAAACAATACGTGCGATGGCTATATCCTTTCAATAGATATTCTTTATGGCGGTATTATACCATACTGCGGGGTATCCTAAAATAAAGCGCCCTGTGAGCAAAAGTTCACAGGGCGCTTCTAATTATTCGTATTGAGTCAAGTTACGGATTTACATCATCAACCGCATCATCCGCATCTGTAGCATCTGCAATTGTTTCCGGTTCTGCACCCGCATCGTCATCTTTTTCGTCGATGGACATATCGAGCTTAACGTCTTCCTCCGGGGCAAGAGCTGTCTCTTCATCCAGCTTGTCCAGCATTTCTTCAAGAGTCGCAACCGGCGCGGGCACCATTTCTTCAAGAGGTTTATAGCGGGCAGGAATGAGCCGCCCGATGATGACGTTCTCTTTCAAGCCGATTAATCTATCGGTAGCCCTCTTAATAGAAGCTTCGGTCAGAATCTTCGTCGTCTCCTGGAAGGATGCCGCCGCCAGCCAGCTACTGGTGCTGAGCGCCGCCCTGGTAATGCCCAGCAGTACCGGGTGCGCTGTGGCAGGTTCACCGCCCTCTGCCAGCACCTTGGCATTGATGTCTTCATACTGGAAGCGGTTTACCAATTCTCCCGGCACCAGTTCGGTATCACCGGATGAATCAGTCCGCACCTTAGAAAGCATCTGGCGGACGATAGTTTCGATATGCTTATCATTGATGGTAACGCCCTGAGAGCGATAAACTTTCAATACTTCATCGACCAGATATCTCTGGGCAACTTCTTTACCGGAGATATTCAAAATGTCCTGCGGATTAAGTTGACCTTCGGTGAGCTGTTGTCCGGCAGTTACTGTATCACCTGATTTGACACGAAGTCTGGTGGCTGAGGAGACATGGTAAACACGTTCATCTTTCTCTTCGTAAACTACGGATAGTTTGCCGCTTTCGGATACTACGGTGCCGGCAACCGGTGAAATAATACCCTGATTTTCATCGGACACTGTTACTACAGGAGCGTCTTTTCCGCCTTTAGTCTTTGACTTTGCGGCTGCAGCAGGGGATGCCAGTATTGTTCCTATTTCTACCCGCTGCCCATTCTTGACCGCAACTTTCCAGCCTGCCGGTAATTGATGTTCATCACTGAACATCTCACTGCTGGAAACCTTGATAGCCTGCCCATCGTCTGCCTGAGTTACTTCAACAACCCCGTTTATCTCGGATATAATAGCTTGATTCTTCGGTGTTCTGGCTTCAAATAGTTCCTCAACTCTCGGCAGACCGGTGGTGATGTCAAGCCCCACCACACCACCGGTGTGGAACGTTCTCAGCGTCAGCTGAGTACCCGGTTCACCGATACTTTGAGCCGCAATAATGCCCACCGCCGTATTCATACCTATGATATGCCCCCGTGCCAGGTCACGCCCATAGCACCTCTGGCAAATACCCTGCTTTGCCTGGCAGGTAAGAGGAGACCGGATGTACACACTTTTGATGCCGGCGGCAGCAATCTGACTCGCTTTCTTGTCATCAACTTCCTGGTTCCGTTCAACGATGATTTCACCTGTCTTCGGGTCAACCACATCGCCGGCGGCAAGACGGCCGATAATACGTTCACCGAGGGACGGAAGCAGACCTTTTTCCTGTGTCTCATATATCCAGAGACCATCCAGAGTACCACAGTCTTCTTCCAGGACTATACAGTCATGGGCAACATCAACCAGACGTCTGGTAAGATAGCCGCTTTCTGAAGTTCTCAGTGCGGTGTCTGCCAGACCTTTACGGGCGCCATGGGTAGAAATGAAGTACTCCAGCACGCTCAACCCCTCGCTGAAACTCGCCTTAATGGGGAAGTCGATGATTCTGCCGGAGGGGTTAGTCATAAGACCACGCATGCCTGCCATCTGTCTAATCTGGGTCATATTACCCTTTGCCCCGGAGGTTGCCATCATATAGATGCCGCTGAACGGGTCAAGACTCTTCTGCGTTGCCTCAGTAACCTTATCAGTGGTCTCCATCCAGACTTTGACTACTTCATCGTATCTTTCATCTTCGGTGATAAGCCCGTTTTCATACTGACTTTCAATAAGAATCGTCTTTTCTTCAGCTTCAGCAATTAACTTCGCTTTGGCTTTAGGCACTTCGATATCTTTCATCGCGATAGTGGTACCGGATTTGGTGGCAAAACGGAAACCCATCTCTTTAATTCTATCCATCACTGCCGCCATATCTTCATCACCCATTCTTTTGGCGCAATCAGCCACAACCTTCTTGAGACTCGATTTATCAACAGTATAGTTGCGGAAGCCTATTTCCCGCGGGAAAGCATCGTTGAAGATAATTCTGCCGACACTGGTTTTAATTCGCTTGCCCTCGTCATTCTGGTCTCTGACCTCTATTTCAGCCTTCAGATCGATGACATCGAGGTCGTAAGCCAGCTCGGCTTCTTTAAAACTACCGAATATCTTGCCTTCACCCTTAGCTCCGGGTCTGATATTGGTCAGGTAGTAACAACCCAGAACCATATCAAGAGTCGGGGTGACTACCGGGTCGCCGGAGGACGGCAAAAGCATATTGTGGATGCTCAGCATTTGTTCCCTGGCGCCTTTAACTGCCGCCTTGGAAAGAGGCAAATGAACAGCCATCTGGTCGCCATCGAAGTCGGCATTGAATGCCGAGCAGACCAGAGGATGAATCTGGATAGCACTACCATCAATCAGCACCGGCTCGAAAGCCTGGATGCTGAGACGGTGCAGAGTCGGCGCGCGGTTGAGTAATACCGGTCGCTCTTTGACAACCTCTTCCAGGATGTCATAAACCTCAGGCTTGGCTCTTTCTACCTGCCGGCGGGCGCTCTTGATATTGTGCGCCAGTCCCTGTTCAATCAAACGACGCATGACGAAGGGTTTGAATAACTCCAGCGCCATCCGCCGAGGCAGTCCACACTGATGAAGCTTAAGCTCCGGGCCGACGACAATCACGGAACGCCCGCTGTAATCTACCCGTTTACCGAGCAGGTTCTGACGGAAACGTCCTTGCTTGCCACGTAACATATCCGAAAGCGACTTTAGTTTGTGGCTGCCGCTGATAGAAACGGGTTGTCCCCGCTTACCATTATCAATCAGAGAATCAACGGATTCCTGTAACATTCTTTTTTCATTGCGGATGATAATCTCAGGCGCCCCGATTTCCACGAGGTGGCGGAGTCGGTTATTACGATTAATTACACGACGGTAAAGGTCATTAATGTCACTGATAGCGAAACGTCCGCCATCGAGCTGAACGGTGGGTCTGAGGTCGGGAGGCAAGACCGGCAAAACCGTGAGAATCATCCACTCAGGCTTATTGCCACTGCGGCGGAACGCCTCAATTACCTGCAAGCGCTTACTCGCCTTCCTCCGTCTTTGACCCGATGGTGAATGCCCCTCCTGAATCATTTCACTGCGCAACTGGTCCAGATTGATTGCTTTGACTATTTTGAGAACGGCATCTGCACCCATTCCGGCTTCAAAGATATTGCCGTATTTTTGTTTTAAGTCGCGGTATTCAATTTCGGTAAGGAGTTTCTGAACACGCAGGTTTCTGACCTTTTCCACTTCGCTGGTTGCCTGGTCACCAGCCTCCTCATTCTCTTCCACCAGGTCACGCCGCAGTTGGTTGACCTCTTCTACGGTCGCTTCTTTCATCGTTTCAACTTTAGCGTCAAGTGTCGTCTGGCGGTCGGAGGCTTCCTGTACCGTATTCTTCTCTAATTGCGCAATCATTTCCTGCCGCGCCTGCTCATCAACGGAAGTGATGACATAATGGGAAAAATACAGAACACGTTCCAGATTTCGCGGCGCAAGGTCGAGCAATAACCCCAGCCGGCTGGGAATTCCTTTGGCAAACCAGATATGACTTACCGATGAGGCAAGTTCAATATGCCCCATACGCTCTCTTCTGACTTTAGAACGGGCGACTTCTACACCGCACTTATCGCAGATAATGCCCTTGAAGCGTACTTTTTTGTATTTACCGCAGAAACATTCATAGTCTTTAGTAGGGCCAAAGATTCTTTCACAAAAAAGTCCGTCTCTTTCCGGTTTCAAAGTGCGGTAGTTAATGGTTTCCGGTTTGGTAACTTCGCCATAAGACCAGCTTCTGATTTGCTCCGGCGACGCTAATGAAATACGAACCGCATCAAAATCATTTACTTCAAGCATTCTAATTTACCTCTTCGGGTTTAATTTCGGTCTCCGGGTTTGGGACATCAACGATTAGATTAGCAGGAGGCACCTCGCCTCCCAGTCCTGCCTCAATCTCCAGCTTCGGTGGTTCCGGAGCTTCTTTTACCACAACGGTTTTCTCTCCATCACCCTCGTTAATTACTTCGATAGCCAGACCAAGACTCTGCAATTCTTTGACCAATACTTTGAAGGATTCCGGAACACTGGGCTGGAGGATATCCTCGTTCTTCAGGATTGCCTCATAAGCTTTTGTACGCCCTGTGACATCATCGGACTTGATAGTCAGCATCTCCTGAAGGATATGAGCCACACCATAGGCTTCCAGAGTCCAGACTTCCATTTCACCGAAGCGTTGGCCGCCGAACTGTGCCTTACCACCCAGCGGTTGCTGGCTGATAAGAGAGTACGGTCCGGTGGAACGGGCATGAACCTTATCCTCAACAAGGTGATTGAGTTTCATAACATAAATATTGCCGACTGTTACCGGCTGGTCAAAAGACTCGCCGGTGTACCCATCGCGCAGCATATACTTGCCGGTGGTCGGTGGCACCATATTGTTCTCCACCTTAACCTTGCGGATAGCTTCCGTTAGCGCCGGCGTTTTCAAGTCTTTAGCAGAGACGCCCTGTTCCTCCAGCCAAATACGCTGACAAATATCCGTCGCTTGCCCGCGTAATTTTTCGTTAAATACCTTGTCGCTCTTATAGCCGCGACTTTCCACCCATTTTTTAGCCACTTCCAGGTTCATTTCGGAGTGATTGTTTCCAATTGCCAACTCGATAGCGCCGGATCGTTGGGCTACCCATGCTCTCGCCAATCCATCCTCAATATCAACATCATCAGCACCGTCAAAAACCGGTGTCAGCACTTTGAAACCCAGCACCTGTGCTACCCAGCCGAGGTGTGTCTCCAGCACCTGTCCGATGTTCATACGTGACGGCACACCTATTGGATTCAGCACGACATCCACCGGTGTCCCATCCGGTAAGAAAGGCATATCTTCCGCGGGGGCTATAATAGACACCACACCTTTATTGCCATGACGTCCAGCCATTTTATCCCCGACGGAGATCGGACGTTTCTGTGCAATCCAGACCTGTACTTTCGTATTGACACCAGCGGATAATTCATCGCCGTCAAAAACCCTGACATTGACCACTTTGCCCCATTCGCCATGCGGAACACGCAGAGAGGTATCTTTGACTTCTCTGGCTTTTTCTCCAAAAATAGCGCGTAATAACTTCTCTTCCGCGGAGAGTTCTGTTTCTCCTTTGGGAGTAATTTTTCCGACGAGTATGTCATCCGGGCCTACTTTAGCGCCGATGCGGATGATACCTTTCTCATCGAGCTCCCGCAGGCTTTCTTCACCGACATTGGGAATATCCCGCGTGATTTCTTCAGGACCGAGCTTGGTATCACGCGCCTCTACTTCGTATTTTTCAATATGGATGGAGGTAAAGGAATCGCTTTCTACCAGCCGGCTGCTGATGATAATAGCATCTTCATAATTGTAACCACGCCAGCTCATAAAAGCACACACTACATTCTGCCCCAGTGCCAGCTCGCCTTGTTCCGTAGAGGAACTATCTACAAGCACCTGTCCCTTTTCCACAATGTCGCCTCTGTTGACGATGGGGCGTTGGTTAATACAGGTACCCTGATTGGTGCGGACGAATTTTAACAGGATGTAAGTATCTTTTTCTCCATCCTCTCTGGTAACAATAATTTCAGAGCTGGTAACGGAAGTTACTGTACCCGGATTTTCGGCAATTAAAACCTGTCCGCTATGTCTGGCGGCTTCCAGTTCCATGCCGGTGGCAACAATAGGCGCTGAGGGACGGAGCAACGGCACCGCCTGACGTTGCATGTTACTGCCCATCAAAGCCCGGTTAGCATCATCATGTTCCAGAAATGGTATCAGGGCGGCGGCGACACTGAAGATTTGCTTGGGTGACACATCCATATAATCGATTTTTTCCCGCGCTTCAAAGATATAACTGCCGCCTACTCTGGCTTCTACACGCTCGTCCATAAACTGATTATTGGCATCCAGCCGTGCATTTGCCTGGGCAATGGTATATTTTTCATCCATATCTGCTGACATATATTCGATTTCATCAGAAACAAAGGGTGTAACTTTAATGTTGCGCGATGTTTTGCTCAGTTTCGCAATAATTTCAGGGGTGGCAATGGTGCCAGCTTCAACAATCGCTTTCCCCTTGCTATCGAGCACTGCTTCTCGAATCACCTTGTCAGTCAATTGTTTGTTCTTACTTTTTAATTCCTTGACAACCTTACGATAAGGCGTTTCGATGAAACCATACTTATTCACCTTGCCATAGATTGCCAGAGAACCGATAAGACCTACGTTAGGACCTTCCGGCGTTTCGATAGGACAGATACGTCCGTAGTGGGAATAATGGACATCACGAGCTTCAAAACCCGCCCGTTCACGGGACAGACCGCCGGGACCCATTGCGGAAAGACGCCGTTTGTGTGTCAATTCAGCAAGCGGATTGGGCTGGTCCATAAATTGGGACAGTTGCGAACTGCTGAAGAACTCCCTGATAGAAGCAACGACCGGCCTGGTATTCACCAATACACTGGGCGCCGCCGCTTCCACAGGAATAGTGCTCATCCGCTCTTTGGCGACTCTTTCCAGACGGAGCAGTCCGATGCGGAACTGATTTTGTATCAATTCACCAACGGTACGGATACGGCGATTTCCCAGATGGTCGATGTCATCACCGGTATCTTTGCCGTTGTTTATTAAAATAATGTGACGAATTATCTCTACGATATCTTCTCTGGTTAGAGCGCGCTGACTTTCCGGAATATTAAGGCCAAGACGCTTATTCAGCTTATAACGCCCTACTATCCCCAGGTCATAATGCTGAGCATTAAAAAGCTGGGCTTCTATCAGTTTCTTAGCATTATCGATACTGGGCGGGTCGCCGGGACGTAGTTTACGGTAAATATCCAGCAGTGCATCGGATTCATCATGGATTGAAGTGTCCCGTTCCAGAGTTGCTTTGATGTAGTGATGGTTAGGGGAATTATCTTCCTTGGCAAACATACTGAGCAATTTGTCATTACCGTTAAAACCGAGTGCGCGAAGTAACGTAGTGATGGCAATTTTTCTCTTACCGTTGATTTTGACCGAAAGGACGTCAGCGCTGCTGGTATCGAATTCCAGCCAGGCGCCGCGGTTGGAGATAAGTTTGGCGTGGCATAAATTGAGCCCGCTGGCAGGGTCTTCCTCCACGGTAAAGTAAGCGCCGGGACTACGTAAAAGTTGGCTCACTACGACACGTTCCGCACCACTGGTGATAAAAGTGCCTTTGGCGGTCATCAGGGGAATATCGCCAAGGAAAATATCCTGCTCTTTAATTTCGCCGGTGGCTTTAATTAAAAGCCTCGCTCTAACGTACAAAGGAGCAGCGTAGGTCATATCGTGTTGACGGCATTCGTATTCGGATTGCCGCGGCTCACGGAACTCATAATTCACAAATGTCAGTTCCAGTTTATTGCCGGTGAAGTCGCTGATAGGCGAGATTTCTTCCAGTACCTGCTTTAATCCTTCTTCCTGAAACCAGCGGAAAGAATCAAGCTGGATTTCGATGAGGTCAGGCACTTCCAGTATTTGCGGCAAACGGGTATAGGATTTTCTAGCTACCGGGGATTTGGCTGACGCAGTACGGATTAACGACATAAAAACACCTCTAAAACTGCTTGTTACTTTTACTTAGCACAAAGAATAGTGCTACGTTGAATGCACACCAACGTGTATTGCGGCGTTATTGAGAGAATAAAAAGCAAAGGCTAAAACCTTGTGAGGCATATATTTGACAAATTTTAATAATACCACTACTAGGTATGGCTGTCAAGTTTTTTCCACTTCCCTTTCTTCAGTTTTCTGAGCTTCTTCAAATGCTCATCTCCGTGGATGGGGAGTTCCGCTTTGTTGGTGGCAAGGATTGGTTCCGAATCTTTAATGAGGAGTTATTTCTTCAGCGACTCAATGAAATCATCTACATTTATTTCCGTAATATTGAGGATTTTCCGCAGAACGCCACGTCCTAACTCCCGATGTTTAGGCACTGGAACAGGCGGGCGTCCATGACAAACTAACCAAACATGACTTCCTCTAGTGCGGGCTACCTGATAACCAAGCCGTTGTAGCGCTGAAATACATTCGTCACCAGAGACCACCGGTAATTTGGTCACGAGACAACAACCTCAACTTCCTCCATGAGGTACTTTTCGGGAACGGTTTCTCCCATTTCGCTCATGTGTTCTAAGCAAAGCTGTATCACTTCTTTGATATTGGATAGGGCTTCTTTCTTGGTCTTACCCTGGGTGAAACAGCTATGCAATACAGGGACTTCAGCTACAAAGTAACCATCTTCATCCTGAGTGATAACAACCGGCAGTTTCAGTACTTTCATCTCTCACCTCCCCACTTTCCATCGTGTTTTGATTATAGCATACCCTGATTATTGACCTTTGGACGGGATTACAGGATTTTTTCGGATTCTAAAATTGGTAGAACAAGTTGTAAATAAACATAACTTTATGCTGTCCTTTGATGTCGCTTGAGCGGAATCCGAAGTACTTCCGACTTTCACTTCAGCGGATTCTTTTCGCGGTTTTAATGTGCTCATCAAATTCCCAAATTTCAACATCTTGAGGAATTAAATGATATCTTGATCGAATGTAATACTGCCCCAACGTTTCACTCCTTTTCAAGCTGAAATCTTTGAGTACGAAAAGTATCTTTCTAAATCCGGACGGAGCTACATAGAAAAAGAACATAGCTTGGTCCCAAGTCGTTATTTTAGCACTCGGAACATTTCCTCCTTAGGTCCAGGTGTGCGACTTGCATTCCACGAGGACTTTTGGCTGTTTATTCCCGAGATCGAAATTATGGAGTTTTCGGTTATTGATCCCGATTTCAACTACAAAGTTACGAGTTAGGGTCAATCCTGATTGACCAAAGAATTCAAGTGCTTTCGCCTCAAAATCATTTCCGACCGAGGTATTACTTGTAGCCCCCTTACGCTGGAACGGTTTGTCCATTGCTCCTCCTGTTTAATTTATTCAATTGCGCTTTAGTCTAACGTCCACTTTAGTCCATTTCAGTTTATAGTCTTCTTCAGTTTCCTGAGATTCTTCAAATGCTCATCTCCGTGGATGGGTTCAAGGAAGTCCATTTTCTGACAGGTTTCAAATTCGGCGCATTCCCAGCAACCATCAATTTCTTTCTTTTGACAGCACAACCTAACTCTACAGTAGGGATTTCCGCCGCCTTCATGGCAGGCGCGATTACACCGCAGTCTGACCATTGCACCCAGAACCTCATAGCATACCTCATAATTCCGGAGGGGCTTAAAAAATTTGGATAATCCCGGCGCCATCTGAGCAAATTTCTCTTCCCTGAGCTTCTTCCGCAAGTCTCTTGCCATATCGGCAATTTCACCTTTATGATTTATACAATCGGCGCAATCCAGCCCGCAGTAAGCTATCAGGTTAACTTCTTTGCCCGTTGTTTACCCCTTTTTTTGTTCGCAGCAAGATTATAATATGGCTTCCATCAGGGGGCCATTGTTCTACATCTCGTGTATCGCCTGAATCTCCACGCCGACTTTATCCAGCGTCTCTTTGACCTGTGCTTGCTCATACAAGTTAAAACGGATGGCAATACCGCAATCGCTGGAGAACTGGCGCGGTGTAGGAACCAAAGTCACAGCGTAACCCTTGCTATTTAAGGCTTTCTGCGCCTGCATTGCAGAGGATGTAGTATGGAAAAGAGCAACCCCGTATTTCATTTACGAACGACCTTCTCAATTGCTATTAGCGTCTTCCGGATGTCTTCCGGTGTGGTAAAGACGCCGAGCGCCAGTCTCACCGTACCTTCCGGGAAAGAACCGATGGTCTTATGCGCTAACGGAGCGCAGTGCAAACCGACACGAGCCAGTATATCATATTTTTCATCCAGCTTGAAGCCAATATCCGAGACATGTTGACCGGCGACCGTAAAAGAGACGGTGGCGACAGATTGCGTAGAGTTCCGGCAACCGTACACCTTAACGCCTTTCATCACAGATAAACCCTCAATTAATGCCTGTGTCAGTGCCTTTTCATTTTCCCTGATTGCCGTAACGCCTCTTTCCTGGAGCCATCGTATTCCGGCGCCCAGTCCGGCAATCCCAACAGTATTAGGAGTGCCGCTCTCATATTTATCCGGCAGGTAATCCGGCTGAACATCCAGTTCGGATTGGCTGCCCGTACCGCCACGAATGAACGGACTAAGAAGAGCAACATCGACGCTTTCTCCGATTACCAGCCCGCCGATGCCGGTGGGACCCAACAATCCTTTATGTCCGGTGAATGCCAGCAAATCGATATCCGTTGTCTGGATATCGATAGGCACAGCGCCGGCGGCTTGCGCCGCATCTACCAGTAACAGCGCGCCGGCACGATGAGCAATCCGGGCAATTTCATCAATCGGCAGGAGCGTGCCTGTGACATTGGAGGCATGGACCGCTACGACGAGCTTTGTTTTATTACTGACCACTTTCGCCAGTTTTCCGACATCGAGACTGCCGTCCTCATTGCACTGAGCAATATCCAGTTTAATCCCTTTATTCTCCAAATCACGCAGGGGACGCATCACCGCGTTGTGCTCCATCGAGGTCACTACCACATGGTCACCGGGCTTCAGCAAGCCGTAGAGAGCCAGATTAATGGCGTGGGTGGCATTACCTGTAAAAATGACTTTCATCGGGTCGTGACAATTAAAAAGTTGTGCAATGGCTTCTCTGGTATCATACACAATCTGCGCCGCCGAAATGGAAAGGCGGTGACCGGAGCGGCCGGGGTTCCCCCCGGCGCGCTCCAGAACATCGGCAATTGCTTTCAGCACTTCCGGCGGTTTAGGCCAGGAAGTTGCCGCATTATCCAGATAAATCATTTCTGTAACACCATTCGATAACTACCTCCCGATCTGGTTTCCACCGTTAATTTCCAGCCCAGATTCTTTGCCAGGCGGGTGACATTTTCCAGTGCCGTAGTTGTGTCAACAAGCACTTCAAATGTGCCTTGCTTTGCCTTTTGTAGAGCCTGACGGGTCATCAATACCGGCTGCGGGCAGGAAAGCCCGCAGGCATCTATTGTCCGGATATTGTTCATGCTTTCACCTCCCGCATCGTCAATCCAATGATAGCACAGACTGCCAGTCCGACAAGCACAGTAACAGGTCCAAAAGCAGCCGTACCCGTCCCTGAACTGGCAATACTGAATGTATGGGCAAAGCCGGTGCCGACAATCATACCGGTAACGAAAATACCGGCATCGCCATCGCCTTCACCGGCGAGGAAGAGTTGTCTGCCGGGACAACCACCTGCCAGCGTGAAAGCCAGCCCGGCAAGCACCATCCCGCCGAAATTCCACCACTGGTCGGTATGCGCTGCAGGTTGGTTGGCAAAACCGGGATGGAACTGTCCCAATATCAGGTTCATCACAAAGGCAACGACGACAAACGCAATGATACCGTTAAACAGATGCGTATCCTTGAGCATAACGACATCACGGATTGCGCCTACGGTACAGAAGCGGCTTCGCTGAGCAAGGAAACCGATAACCAGTCCTGCCGCCAGCGAGATAATGAGCAGGGCGTGTTGACTGCCCGGACCTTTGACAGAGAAGTTAATCGGACCTGTGAGATTGCCGCTGGCATCCCTGCCGAACTGCGGTTGGAGGATAAGGAGCACAAGCAATACAACCATCACGATTGGCATTACCCAGCCTAATGCCTTTGGCGCCGGGTGATTTCTCCCCAGGCTGAAACCGCGTCTCAGGAAAAGGATGCCGATGACTATCCCCACCCCCAGTCCAAGAATGCCGAAAATAGCGTTCCAGTCACCGCCTGCAAGCCGAAGATAGGCGCGCCAGGGACAGCCCAGGAAAACTAACGCGCCGAAAGCGGCAAACATACCGAGAAAGAATCTGACCAGAGGAGCAGAGCCGGTGCGGGGTTTGAATTCGCGGAAAGCCAGTGCGGCAATGAATGCCCCCAGCAAGCCGCCGATGATTTCAGGACGGATATACTGGACGGTGGCAGTGTTATGCAGCCCCAGAGCTCCGGCAATATCACGGCAAAAACAGACCATGCAGATACCCATATTGCCGGGATTACCCAGTTTAACAAGAACAGTGGCGATAATACCGATGATGCCGCCGGTGAGAATCGGTCCCCAACGGGACGTGAGAAAACGTGAAATAGCAGACACTAAAACAGCTCCTTTTCGTTACGTATTTTTTATTTCTCCTGCGGCAAGAAATCCATAACGTCGGAGCCTGTGAATAGTTAAAAGAAGCGAGTCAACAGGGCAACGCCGATGATTTCCTGCACAGGGAAATTGCCAGAACGATGCATCACGCGCATCTTGCCGGATGTGAATCAGGTTCTGCGGTTCAAGACAATCATCTCGTTACCCTCCTTTTTATATAACTAAAGGAATTATACAGAAAAGAGCACAAGAGAACAAGAGCAGTGCACAAATACGCATTTGTGGTGAGCAGTGGTTATTCAGTGGGAATCAGCTACATCTTCACCACTTTTCTAACGGCGCTTGCCAGTCCGAAGACAATATTACCCACAAACGGCCGGCGGGGTACGATGGCACTATAGCGGCAGACTTCGTGACAGCACATACAGCGGATGCAGAGCTTGTCATCGATTCTTGCGGTTTTATCGACTATGGCAACCGCACCGGTGGGACAAACTTTAACGCATTCGTTACAGGCGGTGCAACGTTTCTTCTGGACACGCGGTCTGGGGGAAATCTGCCCCACCGCAAATTTTACCAGGCCCCGGGGGGCGCGGTTAACTGCTAAACGACTGAAACTGGCAGGTAGTTTGAAATCAGGGACAACCACGGAGTCAATGCTTTCGCCGGCTACTGCAATCTTATTGAGGTCATTTGTACCCAACCCTCTTTCACCGGCATAACGGGTAGTGAGCACATCATCCGGCTTCAATCCGATAATCCGGCTTGCCACGGTATCTAAAGCCACCGTGTCCTTGCTCGCCAGTATTAAACCCATGTTCCTCAATTGTCCTGAGCCGGGTCCCTCTCCTTCCATCGCAATAATGCCATCCATAACGGTCAATTGCGGCTTTGCCACCGAGAAAATATCCACCAGCGTTTGGCAGAAATCCTCTGTTCTCAAGTATTCGCCATGAAAACGACGGCGCAAACCGGCGGGGATGATGCCGTACATATTCTTGACGCCGCCGGTGAAAGTGACCAGCGAATGGGTCTTGAACTTGGGCAAGTTAATAATGACATCAGCCTCCAACACAATTCTGGAGACATAAATATTCTTGAGAACCACACCATCGCACTTTCTTTCCACGAAGCCCGCTTCTCTCAGATTAACAAGCCTGACACCCATCCTATCACACGTCTCACGGAAACCGGAGATTTTGAAGCCGTCTTCATTACCTTCTTCGATATCATCGCCAACGGTAATCTCAACACCTATCTCCTGAAGTAAAACGAGTACCGCCTCAACAAAAACGGTATGCGTGACGATACCTCTTTCGACTGGAGACGGCGGCGAAAGATGATTGATTTTGACAAAGACCTTATTGCCGGGCTTTACCACCGATTTTAACCCGCCAACCAGCTCCAGACTATTTCTCACCGCAGGTATAAGTTCAGTAAGGTTGTATCTACTCGCCTTGACAATGGAGACTATAGCTTGTACGTTATTTTGGTTTTCAGTTTTCACTATTAGTCCTTGCCCGGACAATGCGACAAAAGTCGCATACGCCGTCTGTTCTATATTATATGATAACACCAGTGGAGCAAAGGAGGGTCTAAAATGCCAATCTATGAATATGAATGTCAGAAATGTGGCAAGAAATTCGAGTATTTTCACTGGTTCGGTGGAGATGAAAAGCAACTAAAGTGCCCAAAGTGCGGCGACGAGAAGCCGCAGAGGCTTATGTCTGCCACTGCCGGGGGTTGTTCAGGAGGTTCCTGCGCCCCCAGGAAATCAACCTGAGGTCCGAACTGGTAAGGCAGTTTGCCTTACTAAAAGATGAGCTGCAATAAATACAATGAAAGGGAAATCAATGATATTGTGGTTAGTAGTTGGCGGTTTAGCCGGGGCGGTTATCGGTGGTCTGGTAGGTTATCTGGGGAAATGCTCCGGCAGTACTTGAAGAATAACATCCAGTCCCTGGTCAGGGGCGATTATTGGTGCGTTGTTCGGATTGGCGATTGTGCTGGCTATTACTTCCAGTTCTTAAATAGAAAGCCCTATTGCGCTTCAATAAATTCGACGATTCGAATATCAATTTCTCGGTAGTGCTCAAATCAGTGAATCGCGGGGCGCATTTTGCGCTGAAGCGCCATTTCATCAAAGCCGTTACACAAGCAGTTTCAGAATGAAGGTATTGTTATCGAGTTCCCTGTCTGAAGGCTGTACTTTAACGGCAATGCGCCTTCGGGAATGCCTGACCGAACAGCCGCAACAGCTGATTTGGCTACCTGAATAGCTCTATCAACGTCATCGCCAGCCCGGCAAAAAGCGGTATAGTCAGATTATCATTGACAGGCAGCGGAATAGCTTCGGCAATTGTAGCCACTATTGCTCCGATAACCACCGCCGGTATGGAAATATCCAGCCCTGTACAACGCAGGATAAACCCGACCGCGAGACAGGCAGCCAGGCAAGCCAGATGACCTGCCGGTTTTGTCTTCTGTTTTCCATTATTACCGTTATTCCTGCCGATAATAGTCGCCATGGCATCTCCCATTGCCAGAAAACAGACTGACGCCACCGCAATATCACGAGTGAATACCAGGAAGGAGATTAGTGCGGCAAGGAGCATATAGCTGGCACCGGTAAGATGCATTGCCTCCGATTCCCGCAAAACCAGTCTGAAAAAAGAGCAGAACCACCTGTTTACTACCGGTGATTTAAACCTGATGAATTCAAGCAGGAGAAAGGTAACGGTTGCCATCCCTAATAGCGACAAATAAATAACACGGGGAATAAAAATGGCACTGATACCAATAGATAAGCCAACTAATATGTGGCTGAAACCTCTTCTGAGTATGGCAGGTATTCTGGTAATCCGCTCCGCCCTCATCTCTCCCATTTTAAAGCTTACGCCAGGGCTTCTGACGTCTCAAGATGAATCCCGCAACGCCCATTATCAAACCAACGACCACCAGCGCCCCGATGAGCCACCAATTAATTGTTTTAGTCTTTGGTTGCAGCGGTGTTTGAGAATTTTCTTTAACGGTAAATGTCCGGGAAAGTTCCCCGAGACTGACAGTTTGTGTACCGACTTTGTCACCTGCAACAGTGAAACTTAAAGATTGACTCGATTTACCCGCCAGTGTAATGCGTCTGGTATCGGTCACGGCATCGTTAAGCTTCAGGATAACTTCATACTCGCCCGTAAGGTCGCCGGTATTCGTTAGCAGCGCGCTAACAAGTATGTTTTCACCCGTCTCGATTTCACCCGGAGTGATGGTTAAATCACTCAGCGTAAATGATGCCGGAGTCGCCGTTGCAGGAGCCGTAGAGGTAGTCGGCGTTGATGTTGGGGTTGTTGTCGGGACAACAGGTGTAGTAGTAGATGCCGGGACAGATGTTGGGGTCGTGGTCGGTGTTGTCGCTGTTGCCGGCGCAGGTTTGGCAATCAGGGTAAAAACCGTAAAGTGCTCCACATTCCCGGTCACAGTATTTGCGGTTTCATCTACCTGGCAATCTTGAAGAGATACCCACTTGTTGTTATTAGCATCCCACCAGGCAATAACCAGGTCTTTTTTCTGGACTCCGGCGGGAAATGAAGCGGGGTCGAAGAATAATGTTATCTGGATAGGCTGGCTGAAAATCAATCCGTTCGGACGGAAATCATAAGCCTTTCCGATGATGAAACTATCTTTAGGCGGCTCAGGCTCATTTTCTTTTTTAACCTCCATCATGAGGATGGCAGTAATGATTTCGCCATTTTCAGTTAATTTTACACCCTTTGGTAGGTTCAGTACTGCTTTGCCATCAAGTGATTTAGCTTCTGCCGCTTCTTTTAATGTGCCGTCTAAATTAACCAGTTTTGTCAGGTAGGTGATAGGTTCAGATTGCGATACCACTGTTCCCCCACCTCCAGCACCACCTCCACCTACACCACCTCCACCGCCTGCTGGTACGGCGACACCATAGCCAACTGTACCCATAGCTTTTTCCAGTTCTCCTGGGGGCAGAAGACCCTTTGCGTCATAAGTTAGAATAGAAACCTTGACGTTAGCTTGAAGAATTTGCCCGAAAACATTGTAAGCGCCCGTGGCACTACCGGCAGGAAACACTAAGGGAACATCCTGGGTAGCTGTAACAGTCTCTCCTTTCTTAGGGAAAGGTTTATAACTGATAGTGAAGCTGGGGTTAAGCACGACTTCTGTGCTGCCTTGTCTGGCTACTACTTTGATAACAATACTGGCTTCACTCACAGATAATCCCATAAATTCCGCTTCCTTTATACAGGTAGCGGTGCCGCTCGCCCGCACATAGAAAGTTTCGCCAGCGCCAGCATAATCAAGGGGAGTCTGCTTATCTGTCTTAAAGAAAGTGAAGGTATAGCCATATGTAAAATAATCGTTAATATTAAGCGCCAGCGCAGGTTCCGGTTTTATCAGGACGCCTGCCAGCAAAGATAGCAGCATCACCGGAACACTTATTAATCGCCAGAAGCGTTTCTTAAACATCATAGGTTCACAATAATCCTCGGTAGAACTCTCTTGCCTTGTCTATTTTACCACGGGTGAATAAAAAGGAGGAGTGTAATCTCCTCCTTTTTATTCCTTATATCATGACGTAATCAGCACTAATATTTCTTTCTGCGCATCATTATCGCTACCACAACCCCAGCAGCAACGATAATGACGCCACCAATGATGCCGACTATCAACGCCCAGTTTGTCTTCGCAGGTGGAGGTGGTGGAGTCACTGCCTCCGCCACAACAAATGAGCTGGACATACCGTCAATATTCACGGTATAAGTCCCTGCCTTATCTTTGGAAGTCGTGAAGGTTACCGTCTGGCTGGATTTGCCCGCAACGGTAACCGACTTGCTGGTAACAACCACGTTATCTATCTTCAGCTCGACCTCATAGGTGCCGGAGACATCACCGGAGTTCGAGACCCTGACACTGATAGTCACTGTTTCATTGGTTTCTACCGCAACAGGTGTCACCGTCA